>JAQVTV010000219.1 GCA_028699855.1 Candidatus Izemoplasmatales bacterium
AAGTTCACGCGACAATTTATCGGTGAGCGTCCGTTTTTCTTTCATCTGTTTTCAATAGACTCCGCGTTCATTCAGCGAATCATCGATATCGGTTGTATCCTGGTCTGATCCAACAGGTTCCCGTCGATCGATGTCGGCAACGTAAAACGGCTTTTTCGATTTGAAATATTTTTCGAGTATGATGAGAGCTTCGGGAGGATACGGGACTTTATCCAGTTTTTCCTTGTCATAGGATTCCTGGACAATGCCGGCCGATACCACGGCTTGCGCCTGAAGACCTTTCCGCCGATCCTCATCCTCAATATGGGTGTACATATACCAGGCTGTAAGTTCCTGTGCATAAGCGAGCTTCGCCTTTTCATCGGCTGACGGAGTGGCGGGGATGACCCATTGTGGATCATAGAGAATTCGATTCCATGCCGTAGTCAGTAATGATGTCTGATCGGCGCCGGAGATTCCGGCCCATGCACTCGCTCCGTATCGCGTGGCAAAGAATGTAACCGCATTTGCAATAGAAACCCATCCTATATCCGGCATTTTATCCTCCCCTCTGTTCTTTCAAAACGCGATTGATGAAATCATAGTCGACGCCCTTCACCTTATTCCCAAAGGGGCATCGATCATAATGATTCCGATCAAGCAATGAGAGACCATTTTTTATGCAGTAATCTCCGAGCTCACATCCAGGATAGGGAGTGAAGAAAGACCACGAAGGCATTTCGGCGTTGATGGTTTTCACCATCCGCGTTGTCGCGTTGACATCTTCTTGTGTCTCCCAGGGAAGACCGAGAATGTAGTTCGCGTACACCTTAGCCCCGGTGCTTTTGATGATCTGTGCCGATTCATAGTTTTCTTCAACGGTCGTATCCTTCAGCATGAGATCGAGGATTTTCTGACTCCCCGATTCAAATCCGACGGAGACAAGATCCCATCCGATCTTCACCGTACGCCGGAAAAGATCCTCATTCTTGCAGATCCCGTCCGCGCGCGCGGCCGCCCAAAAAGGAAGGCCGACAGTTGGATATTTCTCGATGAACTCCTCTATCCATTTCGGTTGAACGAAAAAAGTATCATCATGAATCATGACACAGTCTGGATGATATTTTTCCTTCAGCATTTTCAATTCACCGATGAGACTATTGACGCTTCTTCGGCGAAGTTTTTTCCCGAAATGATTGTTTTCGATGGGCTGACAGAATGCGCATCTGAACGGACAGCCGCGCGCGGCCATGACCGATACCATATTTTTATAATTCGATCCGTACCACCACCCGCCGCAATCCTCCGTCGGCTTTTTGAACATGTACCGATCCATAAATGGGAGAGCGTCTAGATCTGGCGGCTTTTCCCCGACGATGAATCGCGGGAAGGAATCTGGGTCTTTCAAAAACTTCGGGAAAGTGATTTCGCTTTCCCCCTTCATGATCCAGTCGATATCCTGATTTTCGATCAACTCTTCCGGGGCTGCCGTGGCATGATATCCGCCGACCATGATTCTTGCGCCATTCGTTTTTGCGGCCTTGATGACTCTCATGCCGATCGGATAGTAGGAACTCTTCAACCCAAAACAAACCAGGTCGTATCCTCGGAGGCCTGATTGCAATTCATCATCATTACGGAGCGCTTTCATATCGAGAAAATCGACATCAACCCCGGCCTCCCGTGTGGCCGTGTAGGTCATCCCCGCGCCATGATCGAGCCAGTAGTCAAGGCCGAAGCTATTGTATGGGTAGAGGGCGACGACGACAGCCTTCATTTTTTAAGCCCCCATTTTTTCTTCATGTATTCGTGGCTCGTCTGCACAAGTCCATCGACGTTGAAATTTTCCTTTTTCTCCATGACGTTGAACGTGGCCCGGCCGGCATGAAAGATACATGTGTCGTAAAGCAGTTTGGTTTTGATCCCGATCTTGCGGACTGCCATATTGTAATCATTGTCGTCGTACATTCCCATTTCATATCCGACATCGAGCAATCCGACTTTTTCAATTACTTCCCGACGGATGACCGCGCAAAGAAAGGCGACGAAAGTAATGTCGGCCAAATGACCGGGGAACCTGTGCTCGATCAGACGATTGAAATCTTCAAGATTCGTGAAGGGAGGGAATATTTTCTTCCGTGCGGAATCCTCGATATGCTGGATGCTGTGGTGTGAATCATAACTCCGGGGAATACCGGATGGAGCCGTAATGGGCCCGACAATCCCGACATCTGGATTCCTTTCGAGTGCACCGACCATCTTTTCCAGCCATCGTTCAGAAACCACGGTATCATTGTTGAGCAGGCAGATATAATCGGAATTGGATATCGCAAGCCCGCGATTTGTGGCCCGGACAAAGCCTACATTTCTGGACATCTTCAGCGCGACATGATCGATATCCTTCAAGGCCTCAGCCGCCTTTGAAGTATCATTCGACGCATTATCGATCCAGATCACCCGATATGTCCCGGCCTTCGTGCAGCGCTTGATGCTTTCAAAGCACCGGACGGGGATACTCTCATTTTCGACCGAAGGCGTATAGGATGGAATGATGATATCGCAATGAACCTTCGGGAGAAGTTTCGGCGCCTGGCCATCGTACGTCGCTTTGTTCGGGATGTCGAGATAGGTCGGGAAATCGCGCGGAATCCATTTCTGGAGAACGGTCCGAGTGATCGAATCGATATACTATTTTGGATATGAAGTCGTCTTAT
>JAQVTV010000220.1 GCA_028699855.1 Candidatus Izemoplasmatales bacterium
TCCCCATGGTCCAAGCTTATCTAAATCTTTATAGACTTTCCAAAAATCTTGTTTTGCGTCATTTGCATAAAGGTGATTAGGTTTTGACTTATAGACACCATAATTGGTAGAATCATTCAAAATAGCAAGCAACTCTTGATCATCGACATAATATGACAATTCAATCATATTCTCTTCATATACGATTGATACCGTATACTTGCCAACCACATCCGTTTTCAAGTTGCCACCTACATAACCATCTCCGGATACCGTCACGCCTTGCGCGGTAATCGAAAGCGTTACCGGAGTTTCAACTCCGACATATTTGACCGAGATTGTTTTGTCGTTTAGTGTGACTGCTGTTCCTCGTTCATATGTGTTTTGAGGAACAAAATTCAAGCTGATGCTCTCAATCTCTTCGAGTGTTGTGGCACCATTACAGGCAAAGATACCAAAAACCAGAAGCAATGTTGCAAATGCCATTATTAGTTTTCTCATGATATTCTCCTTCTATATATTTTTTCATATTTGATCTAACATATCATTATATACAAGTCGTGGAAATGCGTTCTTCGACAAAGGAAGATTTCGTTCCTACCTTCATCGGCATTGATATGATGATAATTATCCTTAAATTACATTGGTGAATGAGAATGTCGCAAATAATCCCGTTTTTGAATAGAATAAAATGGTATACACGCCGTTATTGGAGCGAATGACAAAACTGCTCATTTGGCTCATCACGTTGGACGGTAATGAACTCATAACGAACTCAAAAGTGCTTCCAAGTGCCACTTCTTCGCCGTAGGAGACTTCTGTCACTATCTCACCAATCTTAAAGTTCAAGGAGGAAATCTGTGTCAATCCCATACCTACGGATACCATACGTGAAGCAGAGATTTGATTCATCTGGGGAGTATTAAACGCGTCCTCTGCGACTCTGATGGATTGCTCAGGGGAAAAATCAACGACGGCATTCTTGTTGTACACCCGTGAAAACGCGCCGGATTCAATCGTTTTGACAGTGGTGGGAATATAGATTGTATCGATATCAACGATATGCGCATTACTCGGATATGCGGGGATGTTATTGATTCCGCGCGCATATACGATTCGCTTCGCATGAATCGTTGACCACGTCTCATCGCTCGCAACTTTTTGGTTGTCAAGCAACACCCAACGGTAATTGTTGACGTAAAGGGTGGTTTCTGGACTGTAGTCGTCTAAGAAGTTTTGGATGATCTGGCGCACATCTCTGCCTCCGCCAAACAATCCGCCAAGACCTGTCGTGCGTCGATTCGCCATATCCTCAAGCGCATCGTAGTCCGCCTGAATATTCGTCGAATCTGCCAAATCCCTTAAGCCGGAAATGACGTCTGCCACAATATTCCCGGAAGTCGTCAATAAAAATACTCCGGGTGAGAAAAATTCTTCAGGCGTATTACCCGGTGTTCCTTGTGTGACAATGGATAGTTGTCTCACGGGATTTTCGGATAACAGCATTGGTTGTGATGCATCGAAAGGTTCATTGAGTTTGACGAGTTCATAACCCGCTTCATAGATGTCATCATACTTGACAACAACGACTTTTTTGGCTTCTGCCACGTAGAAGTAACCAGCGTTTTTTGATTGAGGAGTCCAATTATAGGTTTGTCCTCCCGCCTCTTCAATGATCATTCGTACTTGATCAGGCTCGATGTTTTCCACGTCATTCTCAACAAAATAGATATCAAGAATGCGTGACATCGCGGCAGCAGCTGATTGGTCATTGCTCATCCTTGCCTTTTCAATATATCCCGATACGGTAGGGATCAATACCGCAGACATGATGCCGATAATTGCAATAACAACAATCAATTCCACCAATGTAAAACCTTTATTACGTTTTGCCTTTGCTTTTTTCACACTTGCTTCCCCTTTCATATATTATTTATAAAGATATATCAATTATACTTTCAAGATATTATAGAAACATTGAATTTAGATTAACAAATCATAAACATCGAAGAAAATAATCGCATCTTCTTTTACGCATCATTTTTTCTTTGCGATGACGCGATAAGAAATGTAAGCGATTGTATAAATGAGTCATCATGAAAAAAACTCACATCTATGTCCCTTTATTTTTTGGTTAAAAAAATGATTTAATTGATGGATTTATACATTAAACCTCATTGGGGTCCACACAAATATGATCAATTGTCTCTTCTATTCTTGAAGTTCCACCCGAGGGATTTTCCCATTCGATTCATGATTTCTCGCACAAACGCACCGCGTCTGAGGATTAAAAAAATCTGAAGCGTTATGTATTCGTTAATATAATGTTAATGATATCGAAATATTTAATTGATACAATGACTAATGATATTCATTAGGCCCGTATTTCAATTGCTTCGTCCTAGCATGGCGACCGGTCTATTTCACACATATGTTATCGAAATGAAATGATTAGTTAAGAAAGGTGAATCGATTCAGTTCTGATTCCGGGGAGGCACATATGAGCTCTGGCAAAAACAAGAATCGTGGCACAACATTAGTCGAATTAGTCGTCTCACTATCGCTTTCAGCGATTCTTTTTGTCATCCTCGCAACCATATCGGTATCAATTCGAGCTAACTACCTTGCGCTCAAAGAGAAGAATAACATGAATCAAGAATCCGCAGAGATATTGACCTTAATCAAAAACATTATCGATTC
>JAQVTV010000221.1 GCA_028699855.1 Candidatus Izemoplasmatales bacterium
GCCGTATAAGCCACGATTTCCGAGGAATGCTTCACTTCCGGAAGCATCGACATCGGGACATCAAATATCTGACATAGTTCTTTGTCCCATGATAAATCATGAATGTTAAACAACAAAGTCCGCGAGGCGTTTGAATAATCTGTGACATGGCTTTTGCCATCGGTCAGATTCCATACAATCCAACTGTCTACTGTTCCAAAACATAGACGGTTCTTCTTCGCGAGCTCGCGTGCGCCTTTCACATGGTCGAGAATCCATTTGATTTTCGTTCCTGAAAAATATGGATCGATGAGTAGACCGGTTTTTTCGCGGATCAAAGTCTCATGACCCGCCTCGCGCATCGATTCGCAGATCGAATTGGTTTGTTTGCTCTGCCAAACGATGGCGTGATAGATCGGTTCTCCCGTCTCACGATTCCAAACAATCGTAGTCTCTCTCTGGTTTGTGATACCGATTGCTGCAATCTGAGATGGGGATAATTTTGCCTTCACCAAACACTCGCCGATGCACGCGGAAACAGAATCCCATATTTCCTTTGGATCGTGCAAGACATAGCCGGGTTCCGGAAAGTATTGATTGAACTCGCGCTGGCTCTGACACACCATGCGACCCATTTGATTGAACACGATTGCCCGGGAAGATGTGGTTCCTTGATCGATTGACAGAATATATTTATCCATTTTCGCCACCTCGACAACATTATATCAAACATGAGACAAAAAAAGAATGAAAGTATGATATAATGCATCATAATCCAAGAAGAATAGAGGTGTGATTCGTGTTTCAGAAAATAGTGGTTCATGATGATGCAAATAATCCGATTCATCTTTATGTTTTCGTCCCAGAAGGCAAACCCAAAGCTGTCGTCCACCTTATCCACGGCGCAGCCGAACATCTCTCCAGGTATACTGAATTCGCGACTTTTTTAACGCAACATTCCTTCGTCGTGATCGGATGCGACCTGCTCGGCCACGGACTCAGCTCACCGACGTCCGATTACGTCCATTTTGCCGATCGCAATGGGGATACCCTCGCTTTCCAATCGCTGATCCTTGTTCAAAACTACATTCGTGAACATTATTCCAAACTTAAAGTGTATGTCCTTGGACATAGTATGGGGAGTTATCTCACAGAAAAGCTCTTGATCGACAATCCGGGATTTTATCAAAAGGCCGTTTTATCTGGTTCATCCTATTTTCCCGTTATGTTGACGCGTTTTGGCATCATCCTGGCAAGCATCATCATTTGCTTCAAGGGACCGCGCTTCGTATCCAAACTCCTGCAAAATATGGCGATCGACTCTTTTCCAAAAAAGATGCGCAAAGACAAGATCATTTCCGGAACCGATTCGGAGTGGTTGACCAAGGATCACCAAATCCAGGAGTACTACCATTCATCCCCCATGTGCGGGCAACCTTTTACCGCAAGCGCCAATCGCGATTTGTTCCGCTGGCTCAATTACATTAACCACACGAAAATCCGGAGTAAAGCAGTGCGCGACCTTCCGATCTTGCTCGCATCCGGAGAAGTGGATGCTGCCAGCAATTACGCACAGGGCGTCCGGAAACTCTATCATACGTATCAGAAACTCGGATTCTCGAATGTGCAATTAAAACTATATCCGAATGATCGTCATGAGATATTGAATGAAGTGGACCGGGAAACAGTCTATCAAGATATGTTGAAATTTTTTGACCAATAACCAATAAAGCATCTTCCTCACACGTATATTGGGTGAAAAGGAGGCTTTAACATGAAAAAAATCATTATGTCTATTTCCACGCTTATATTAGCATTTTCGGTATTTATGCTCATTGGATGTGACCAGTCAGAATCTCTTAGCTATGCTTCGATTGAAATCAATCCTGCCGTCGACATGGTTTTGGATCGTGGCAACCGGGTTCAAAGCGTTACGGCGATGAACCAGGATGGCGAAATGTTGTTGCTCGGATTGCAGCTCGAAAACAAAAAAGTAGAGACAGCTATCGATGAGCTCATCGATGAAGCGATCAACCTTGGATTCATCGATGTGAACGAAGAGACGACCGTCACGGTTCATGGCAGTTCGAATGCCGTTCGTGACCGCATTCAAAATCGCATCAACTCGGCATTTCTTGAACGGGGTATCATGGGAAAAGCACAAGCAAAACCTGACACCGACCTAATCGAGGAAGCTGAATCTCTTGGGGTTGAGGTTGGATTTCTCCGACTCGTCTATCGTGCCCTTGAGGCAGACGACACGTTGCTCTTTGAAGACGCTTTGCTGATGACTCAAGAAGCGTTGATCAGCATCATCAGAGAGAACGCACCGAATCTCAAAATGGTCATGAATGCGATGAAGACCGAATTTTTCGAAGACCGTCAAGCCTTGTTCGACATCTACATTCAACAAATTCAAGCCCTTGAAGCGCAAATTGCTTTGCTAGAGGAAGCCGAAGAAGATTCCACGGATTTGCGCACTGAACTCGATGCTTTGAAACAAGAGTTCCACGAAGCATTGGCACAGTTGAGATCCGCTTACCAAGCGGACAAAGACGCACAAAGAGCGATGTTCTTACTCCAAAGACAAGAACGAATCAATACGCACCAAAATGAAGTCGCCGCCTTCCGCAATGCGATGCGCACAAGACGCATGCAAATGAAAACTGCGATTGAGGCATTTCAAAGAGGAACAC
>JAQVTV010000222.1 GCA_028699855.1 Candidatus Izemoplasmatales bacterium
CTTCGAAGTTGCCGAGCTGTCGGTTCCATACCAGTATGGGATTACGTGTTTTATAGGCACGTCACAATATAGCCAGCTCTTTGCGCTTGCCTCAGCTTCTCTAACAAAATTGAGCTGAGCGGTTGCTAAGTTCGTTCCGGCCAAGCTATACGCATAAAAGCCAAGTTGAACCGTGTTACCACCCGAAAGATTTGAGCCAGTTTTGACGTACACGTTGAACCTCGCCAGATTCGTATAATCATCGAATCTGTTTTGAATCTCCATGAAACTGTGCCATTCATCATCTGTGCTGTTTAATGCGTAACCCACCGCTAGAATCTGTCTGTCGGGATTTGAACCCCATCCAGTTAGAGCTTTGTATTGTAGATAGTATCTAGTTTGATTTCCACTTATTTCTTGCGTAGTATCTCCAAGTGAAATGTTTGCATCTTCAAACTCGATGATGTTGTCTCCGGCTCCTATCATGAGATCGGCTTTCAGTTCAAGTACACCAGCAGACAGCTTCACATAGTTAGTGCCGTTTGTTACATAGATTCCATCGAACTCCAAACCACTCGGCCCGACATCTGCACCTATTTGAATGCCCGACCCAACCGTTATTTGACGACCAACGCTGAGATCAAGAGCGACCTCAAGATGATTGGCTTTTATAGCATTTACTGCTATGTCTGGACCGGTAGCTTGAGAAGCGAAAACGGCATCGCCGGTTGACATTTCTCTCATAGGCGAATAATTAGCGGAATAATCAGTAGCCCTAACGGCATAAATGTATTTTCTCCATTGGTTCGGATATTCTGAGTCCTCCGGTGAGTTCTGAATGTGATACTCAACATCTTCGTCGACAAAATCAGTGCCTTTAATAACTGCTCGATAGTCCCACAAATAACCAAAAGAACCGCCATCTTCTGTTTGAACCTTCCTATAAAGGTAATACTGCTCGACATCAGAATCATAAACACGAGTCCAATTCACATATATAAGCCCTACGCCACCGGTCGCTGAGATGCTTCCGGGAGTTGCCGGTGGGGTAGTGTCATACAGAATTGTTTCGCTGTCAGAAGCCGACCAGCTAGAACGAAGATTCTCAATGTCAACAGCTCGTACCTGCACATACACGGTGTATGAGATCCCGGACTGCCACTGATTTGTGACCTCGAATACTATTTCATTGTTGTTTATGAACCCGACATTGTACCATGTTGCACCATCGTCATAATTCCACTGAACCTCGTACCCGATCAGGTCCTCCTCGGTGTTCGCGTCCCAAGTGGCCTTGATATAGTTCCTGTTCTTGACCGCGAAGGCTGTGAGGCTCAAACCTGTTGGAGTGGCAGGAGCCGAACCGTCACCGAACTGTGGTTCATACGGTATGTTCGTTCCCGGCCCGGTCGTCGATCCGGGAGGCGCAGAGTATGAGAACGCAGATGCTCTGTCACTTCTGAGTGTGACTGTCAGATCCCTATTTCGGTAGTCTATGTCTATCGCCCGAACCCACGCTCTGTGTGACAATCCCGTCGAAGCATCGACGATGTTCACTTTATCCCCGACGCTCCAGCCCAGACCTAACGAGAAGTCCGCGAGCGGCACAACGGCTTCAAACTTGTCATTGCCGTTCTCATAGAGCCACTTGGCCAGACTCGAAGCCCACACCTTTGAAGATATGAGATCGTTTGAGACTTCTCTCTCAACATCGAACGATCCCGCATCATAGATCACTTCGAGATAGTTTTCCACGACTGGCTTACCCTCGATGACCAGCTTTGTGACGTTCTTGTCAACGCCAGAGCTGTTGTCAATCTGAAGATACATGAAGTCAGGATACTTCAGGACGCCAGTATCGAAGTTCGCATCGTAGACTGTCTGGTTGAGAGTCAATCCCGAGTCAAACTCTTTGGCAGCGTTCACGGTCGCGTAATCATCTACATCAATCGCGGGAGAGTCAAACTTTGCGCGCCACTGATCGTCTGTGATGGCGTTGCCGTTCTCGTCTTTGCCAGTTGGCAGTCCGTCAGATGTGACAGTACCTGCCCAAGTAAAGATAGGTTCTTTCTCAGTCTTGACGCTTCGATTCTTCGACTTGACAATGACTCGATCTCCCTCGCTTGGTAGCCATTGCAGGGAGTCTATGTCTTTCAGCTTTGAGACCGTGATAGTTCCTTCTGTGGAGGTCGACCATGAAGCCGCGAATCCGGCTCTGAATTGTAGAATACCCGATTCATCGAACCACATCGTGCCGCCCACGGAGTCAACGATCTCTTGAAGTTTATCCGTGAGTTTGTCTTTGATCGAGTAGAGTGCGTAACCCACGATTGCCTGGGTCGTACCGACTCCGGTAGCAACGACTATGCTGTCGAGGCTATGACTGCCCGAGCCTATGCCCCCGCAAGTCTCTACTAGCCAGGTCAGTATTGCGTCCGCGGTCGAACCTATGAACATCTTGTCGACACACTTGAGTTTTTGTAGCTGTTTCATCTTGTCGAACGCCTGCACGTGAACGGTTCTGCCGTTTCTCGTGAGAGTCGGTTTTTCTGCGTAGCCTGTGAACTGCTTCGTTGAATCTACCCACACCTCAACGAGCTGTCCTTCGATGTCGAGATTTGAAATGGTGTAGGCCAGATTCGTGTTGTCTATGTCGAAAGAACATTCGTTCGGAGAAATCTTTCCATGTAA
>JAQVTV010000223.1 GCA_028699855.1 Candidatus Izemoplasmatales bacterium
TATAGGGGAAGATGACCTTCCCCTTTTTTATTGGTGACAGATGGCATCGATTTCAATCAGTACATCTTTGGGAAGTCGGGCAACCTCAACCGTGGAGCGCGTCGGTCTGTGGCCGGCCAAACAAGATTCATAGGCGCGATTCATCTCGGTGAACTGGGATAGATCTTGCATATAGACCGTCAGCTTGACGATGGATGACCGTGGGAATCCGGCCGCTTCGACAATAGAGAAAATGTGAGTCAAACACCGTGTCGTCTGGGCCTCGATTCCTTCATCGACAGCCATGTTTTCAGGATTGATGGGTAACTGACCGGAAATGAACAACATGGAGTCACATTGAATGGCTTGCACATACGGCCCGATGGCTTTTGGGGCGAGCGGGGTCTGGATGATTTTTGACATATTCGCTACCTGCTTTCGTTTAAGGTGCAATCACAGAAGCCGAATCGGGATCGGGCTTGCTTATGGATAATTGTAGCATTCAAGCCCGACCAAAACAAGGGAATGCCCCATCTTTATGCGCTTGTATGGATTTTCACACAGCATTTTGGTATAATAACACTATATGACGTGTTTTCATTAGGAGGTAGACGATGGACGTACAAAAAGCTTATGTACTCAGTAATGATATCACAATCCCCTCCGTCGGTTTTGGAACTTGGCAAATCCCCGATGGAAAGACCGCCTACGATGCGACTTTGATGGCATTCAAACATGGATATCGCCATATCGACACTGCTGCAGCATATGGCAACGAGCCATCCGTGGGGCGAGCGATCCGTGACGCTAAGATCCCCCGCTCGGAAATCTTTGTCACTTCAAAGCTCCATGCGCAAAAAAAAGGCTACCAGATCACGTTGGATGAGTTCCAGGAAACTTTGGATCGACTTGGCACAGATTATCTGGATCTCTACTTGATTCATGCGCCCAAACCATGGGGTGAAAGTGGAGACGGGTCGGAATATCATGCACGGAACATCGAATCATGGAAAGCGATGATCGAATTGTATCATCAAGGAAAGATCCGCGCCATCGGTGTATCCAATTTTTTGCCGATGCATCTCGACCCGCTGATCGAAGCCACATCGTTCATCCCTCATGTCAACCAGATCTATTTGTGTCCGGGTGCGCCGCAAAACGATTCCGTGGCTTATGCGCGCGCGCACAATATATTGATTGAGGCGTATTCTCCGTTCGCCACCGGGCGGCTCTTTCAAGTAGAGCTCATTCATGAACTCGCGCGCCGGATTCATCGTTCTCCCGCTCAGATTGCGATGAGGTGGAGTTTGCAAAAAGGCCATCTGCCTTTGCCGAAATCCGTCAATGAATTACGCATCAAAGAAAATATAGACGTCTTTGATTTCGAACTGTCGGAATCAGACATGGCGATTTTGGATATTCTCGATGTCCCTCCCAAAGTGAGAAACGCCTGATGGAAATAATTGATATGGCTCGTTGGAAGCGGCGCAAGCACTATGCGTTATTCAAAGATTATGATATGCCTCATTTCAGTTTGACCGCAGAAGTCGATATTACCCCGCTGTATCGGATCATCAAAGCACAAAAAAAGTCGTTTTTCGCCACGTTTTTACATACGGTGATGACTGCCCTCAACCACATTCCCGAGTTTCGGACCCGCATTCGTGGCGAAGAAGTCGTGATTCATGATGTCGTCCATCCATCTTATACGGTTCTGACCGATGATGATTTGTTTTCATTTGTGACGACGGATTACCATGAGGATCCGGTTTTGTTCTGTCGCATGGTCGATGAAGATATCCATCAAGCCAAGTTGTCGAAATCTCTTGAAGATGTGAAAGAAAAAGATGATCTCATCTACATTTCTGCCATCCCTTGGGTGACATTCACATCCTTGACTCACCCCTTTTCCACTCAAAAAATGGATTCGATTCCAAGAATCTCATGGGGACGTTTTTATCCCGATGGCGATCGATACAAGATCCCGATTGCGATATCGGCACATCATGCGCTTTTGGATGGCGTGCACGTCGGCAAATTTTTCAATCTCCTCAGGGGATTGATAGAAGATTTTCATTAATCCGCGATCTGCGGATTTTTCTTTGCACAATGTTTGACATTGATCATTGTTTCCGAATATAATATACTATACAGGGGGTATAGTATATGAAGGAACAATACACCGTTAAAGGCATGACATGTGCCGCGTGCCAACATAGCGTGGAAACGAAAGTGGCTACGCTTGAAGGCGTCAAAAATGTCAATGTATCCTTGCTTGGAAAGTCGATGGTCGTGGAGTACGACGACGAATCAGTCTCGTCGAAGTCGATCATCGCAGCCGTATCTCAGGCGGGCTACCAGGCGAAACTCGGTAATGAAGTTCATCAAGAAGTCGCCGAAACAGCGACCTTCATGCTTTCGGGAAAGCGAATCATCCTATCCTTCGTTTTTTTGCTTGGGCTGATGTATGTCGCGATGGGCGACATGATTATATCCGGGGCTACTGGCATATTGGCGCAACCCGAATACCACCTGTTGTCCGCCCTGATCCAGTTCTTTTTGACTCTGCCGATCGTGATCATCAACCATGCTTTTTTTGTCAGGGGTTTTCGGCAATTGTTTCGTGGTGCTCCGAATATGGATTCACTGGTTGCCATCGGATCGTCTGCC
>JAQVTV010000224.1 GCA_028699855.1 Candidatus Izemoplasmatales bacterium
TTCATCCAGCCCAATCAATCTAAGTGGTTATTCCTTGCAATATGCTCCGTCAACGGGATCGTTCAGCAGTATTCTATCCTTATCCGGTACAATCTATTCACACACCTATTATCTCATTCAACTTTCCAGTAACAATACCTCCGTCGGCAGCGACCTTCCTGTCACACCCAACATCAGCGGTTCCATCAACATGGCAGCTTCGAGTGGCAAGGTGGCGTTGGCTGGCAAAACGACGAGCATCTCGGGTTCAAGCGATCCTGATGTCATTGATTTCCTCGGATATGGTGCCGCTGATGATTATGAAGGCAGTGCCGCAAGTGGTCTAAGCAATACGACATCGCTCAGACGGAACAACTATATCGATACCGATGATAACGCGAGCGATTTCAGTTCCATTACCGCCAATCTCAGTTATTTGAGCGAAGGGTTAGAAGTCGTTTCGATCAGTGTCACGAATTTGGCGCGCTACTATGAAGTGTCAGATCCTTTGGTGATCGGAAATGCCAAAGTGGTGCTCTACCATAACAATGGATCCACCGAACAAATCGATTTGACGAGCGGAATGGTCTCGGGTTTCTCGACTTCAGCGCTTGGAACCTATGCAATGACCATTACCTATCAAGGGTTGACGACCGAGTTCGAATACTATGTCATCGATTATTCTGCGATTGATGAAGTGCTCGTTCATTACATCGATCTCGGGTATCTCGGTGGTGGACCCGGAGAATCGGCTTTGATTCAAATCGGTGGGATCGACATCCTAATCGACGCCGGCGAAAACAGCACATCGAGTAAAAATGCCTTGCTGGCGTTTTTGGAAGATGTCATCACCGATGGCGTGATCGAGTATGTCATCGCCACCCATCAGGACGCGGACCATATCGGTGGCATGGATGTGGTGTATGCGGCGTATGATGTCGAGAACACGATCCTCTATTCCACGCCTTCGTCCATCGCAACGTCTTTGCGCAACAGTTTTGAAGCAATCGTGGAAGACGAAGAAGGCACGATCTACTATGTGTACGACATCGTTTCTGAATCAGGGATCATCGATTTGACACACGGCGTGTCGATGGTGTTTTATGATACATCCTACTTGATGGCTGCGGATGCGAACGCCTCGAGCATCGTTTTTGTCCTCGAAGCATTCAATACGCGGATATTGTTCAATGGCGATGCCGAAGGCAATCAAGAAACCGTCTATGCGCCTTTGGTGGGCGATGTGGATATCTTCAAGATGGGACATCACGGCGCAGCTGCCGGCACCACTGCAAACTTGCTCAACACGATCAGCCCGGAAGTGGCGATTGTGAACAACGGAAACTATCTCGGTAATCAATTTTCACATCCGACGTATGCCGCGCTATCGCGGATCTACACGTATTCCAATCTCGTTTCCGTCTATTCGGTGACCGGAGGTAACGGTTCGAGTTCGGACCGCATGGAAGAACGCAATGGATCGATTACAGTAACGGTTACACCGTCTGGATATGCGATTGCTTCGGAATATTATGGCGAGAATCCTCTAGAACTCAGTGCGACGGCGTATTGGCAGGATTACAGCAATCCCTACCGCACCCTAGGTTATTACTACGCCGATGCGACAGGTTTGAGCGAAGAAGCAGAGATCCGCTATGCGCTAAACCAAATCATATCCGGGCACACTTCGATCAGTTATACGAGTTTGATTGCGCCGATGCAATCTATCTTTGAAGACCCCGACAACTCAAGCAATATCCTGTTATTCTACACCAATCGCAGTCAATCCAAATACACGAATGGGGGCAACGTGGATGAGTGGAACCGCGAACATGTCTGGGCGCAATCGCATGGCATTGACGGGGCGGCCCCGGCATATTCCGACCTTCATCACATCCGTCCGACGGATGTGAGTGTGAATTCGGCGCGTGGTGATCTCGATTTCGGCGTCGTCAGCCCCCACAATTCCACAACGCTAGTCGTTGATACCTATGGCGATGTGCTGACATACAACTATCGTAATGCCAGTTATTTTGAACCGCGAGATGAAATCAAGGGCGATGTGGCACGGATTCTGTTCTACATGGTCGTGCGGTATGAGGGTTATGGATCGGAACCCGATCTCGAACTCGTCAACGGCATAACTTCTTCCACGTCCGACAACCTCGGCGATCTTGCGACCCTGTTGTTGTGGCACGTGATGGATCCTGTCGATGATGCGGAAAGAGAGATCAACCATCGGATCTATCAGTATCAGAACAACCGCAATCCCTTTATCGATCATCCGGAATGGGTCGATTTGGTCTTTCCGAGTGGAGGATCATCATGAGAAAACTCCGTTTTTTGCTGGTGATGGTCGCAATCGCGTTTTTCATCGGATGTGAGCATATATCTACGACGCTTTCACCGACGACATCAGTCACGAGCGATGTGACCACGACGACGAAACGCGTCATCACGACACCTCCGCCGACGACAATCCAATCCACAAATACACCCATCACGACTCAAGCGACGCTTGCGCCGACGACGCTTGCGCCTACCACACAGATGCCGACGACTGTGTCTTCAACCCTGTCGGTTATGACGTCACTTCCGACGACCATGATACCTAGCACCATGATACCTAGCACCACGATCCCGCCCACAACCGATGCG
>JAQVTV010000022.1 GCA_028699855.1 Candidatus Izemoplasmatales bacterium
GAACCCATCCTCAGAATCGATGTGGAGGAAAGAGCGCTTTACTATGTCTATTATGAGGATATCATAGATGAGACACCTACCCGATCATATCCCTACCGCTTTCAAACAGCATTATCGTTTCATCAAACAGACTAGATCCTCCGTTTTACCTTGACGGACATATCGTTCAGTCAGCGACAACTATTTTTTCGCATCGTAGGTGAGGCCGCATGAACCGTATCATATTGACGATTCATCATCATTCACGTTTGAGTCTTGATTTCACGATATTGAATGTGGGCTTCTTCAAGACAACCGTTGTGGAACAACACTCCATTCATCTCGATGATCCCACTCCATCGCTCGAAGCCGGTCTTCAAGCGCTCTTGCCAAAGGTTCATTCACTATGGGGAAAAAAGGCGTTCCTCAAGCCTTCGTTGACCATCAACCTCGATATGAAGGAAGTCTTCTATGAGGATATCAATCTGCCGATGTTGAGTTCACATAGCACACAAAAAGCCTTGTCGATCGAAATGAATAGTTTATATGAAGATTACGAAAAGCGTTTTATCTCCATAATCAAAAAAAATGGAAAACAGAAGAAATTCAACCGATTCCGAATCGTGATGATCCAACGAACGGTTTATCAAAAGGTCTTGTTTTTCCTCCGCTCATTGCAACACCCCATCCACAGCATCCATTTGTTGCCGATATCACTCTATCAAGCGTTGGTCAAGCACAAGGTTGTTCAGAAGAAAAACCCTTCTTTCTTCGTCAATATCTCCAACCATTCAGCGACCGTCCTGGTTCTTGATAAGGCATTGCTGAGCTACGCGGCCATTCCCATAAACTACAGCGAACAAGAGGCATCGATTTCGGGTTTCACTCCCGTTGATATTCCTTCACTCGTCAGCGATCTCGCCCGGCCATTCTACCATATCCAGAATCAGCATATCGAAGAAATCACCGTCAACGTCGAGTCTCCGCTCGAACGCACTCCAGTGTGTGAAGCGCTGGGTTATAGTATGAACCGTGCATTTCTCGTTATGGATGAAGACATGATCCCTCATTGTCGTCATCTGGGCGCAATAGGAAGCACCTTCCCGGGAGGTAAATCAACATGGTCGCTTCCAAAAAGGATACCCAAAATTCGTACACCACATAAACTCGGTCTCTTTAAGAAAAGAAGCGATGATCATGAAAAAAAATAGGGATTCCGGATTCACCATCATCGAGGTGCTGATCTCACTCACCCTGCTTGCAATCATTGTCATCGGCATCACCTCTGTGTTCATCGGTTATCAGCGCATTGATCGAGAAATGAAGATGAAAGAGAATGCCCTGTTTGAAATCACCAATATCTATCAAATTTTTCAATCCTATCCGTTGATGGATCATTTTACCGAAGCGCTCGATTCTTTTTATTCCGGAGCCAATGATTCCGTCAATCACCTTCTCAAATACAATGAGATATACATTCCTTCGGAAAACGGTTCGGAAACCATTCAATACACGATTGATATGATTGAAGATGATGCTTTCTATCTCGTCTCCATGACTTTGACGCTTTCATCTTTGGATTTCATTGACGCATCTGCGCTCACGCGCACCGTCAAAATCCCGAAATCATAGGGGGTTGTCATGAAATCACGTCGAGGCCAAGCAGGCAACACCATTCTTTTTGTGATCATGTTTTTCGTTTTTACATCTTTGCTCAGTTTTTCCATTTTTACGTTGTTTGTCAACAGTTATTCCAATCGTTCAAATGAAATAGATCGAGCTGAATACCAGCTCATCATGGAAAACACGATGTTCGACATCCTCAATTCATGGGATGACATCAACATCCCCTCCTATAGCGATTATGATTTTTATGAAGCTGATTGGCTCTTGAAAATTGAAGCATCCGGTGCGGATTTTATCCTTCATCTTCGATCTGCGAATGGGCTTCAAGTGGATGTATTGAAAACGAAGGTTGCGATCGATGAATGTTGCTATACGATCCTGCAATGGGGGTTCTCGTGAATAATCCTGACGTCATCATTACCTACATTTTAATCTGGGTCGTCGGTTTGGCGGTCGGGAGTTTCCTTAATGTGGTGATTTATCGACTTCCGCGTGGAGAATCGATTAATCGTCCTCGGTCTCATTGCCCTCATTGCAAAACCCCTTTACATTGGTACGATAACATTCCCGTGATTAGCTATGTCTTTCTGATGGGGAAGTGCCGTCAATGTCATGAGAGAATCGCCGTGCGCTATCCGATCGTAGAATTGACCAATCCCATCTTGTGGATGATCAATTACATGTTATTCGGATGGTCATGGTATACCTTGCTCATCAGTGTCGTCACGACGATATTCATCATCATCGCGTGGATTGATATCGATGAAATGCTCATTCCCGATTGCTTGAATTTAATCCTGCTCGTTTTATCAATCATTGCGATATTCGTCACCGTCCCTGAACGCGCCCATGATTTTGCCGTTTCTAAATGGGATCATCTGTTCGGACTCAGCATTGCCGTAGTATTTTTGACAATTAGAATGATCGGCTTAAGATTCAGCAAAACCGAAATCATCGGATGCGGCGACATCAAACTCATTGCCGTGATTGGTTTGCTTCTCGGGTGGCAATTGACACTTCTGGGAATCATGTTCGCATCCTTTCTCGCAGTATTGGTCGAATTGCCGCTCCGATTCCTTAAACGCAAAGCCAAAGAAGACTCACTTCCCTTTGGACCATATCTCATATTTGGTTTCCTTTTGTCTCTTTACTATGGAAGTCAGATTGTACATTGGTATCTCTCACTCATAGCCTAAATCACAAGGAGAACGTGCATGCCGAAGTTTCGATTTAAGGCGAAAAATCTAGATAACAAAATCATCAAAGGCATTCTTGTAGCGAAAAATGTCGACGAACTCCGGGAAATCATCAGTCATTATGACTATTTCCTTCTTTGGAGCAAGAAAATTCCCGAGAGCTCCCAACTATTCACCTTTTTGGAAAAAATCAAGATCGATGACCTCACCTCTTTCTGTCGCCAATTCGCAGTCATGATTTCTTCCGGCATCGAAATCATCGATTCGATATCGAGTTTAAGAGACAATACCAAGAACGCGAAACTGAAAAGCATCTTGACCGATTGTCATCGGCGGATGATGGAAGGTTCTTCGCTTTCTGCTTCTTTTGCAAAATATCCCAAAACATTCCCGCCCTTCTTTACCAACATGCTTCTGATCGGTGAAGCCAGCGGGAATATGGACTACGTCCTCAACCGCTTGGCGGATTACTATGAAAAGGATGCCAAGACCAAGAAGAAGATCAAAGCGTCGATGACCTATCCGAAATTGCTTCTGCTCATGGGCATTGCCGTCGTCCTCGTCCTCAGCGTCTTTGTCATGCCTATTTTCAGCGACCTCTTCGGCAACTTCGACGCCGATCTACCGGAAATAACAGTCATTGTCAACAAAATCACGACTTTCATCCGCTCCAATATCGGCCTCATCATCATTGCGGCCATGGTACTCGTCATCGGACTTTCCATTTTCAAACAAACCAAACTCGGTACCCGTGTGATTGACCGCGTCCGCTTGAGTATTCCCGTTCTGCGCTATGTGACAATCGCCACGATCACGGCTCGCTTTGCCAATGGCTTTGGTGTGTTAATTGACAGTGGCGCAAAAATCGTCGATTCCTTGGATATCATCGGTAGACTTTTGGGCAACACCGTTGTAGAAGACCTGTTCAAGATTGCGACTTCTGAAATCAAGCGCGGGCAACCCATTGCGAAATCTCTACAAACGATCGACATTTTTCCCAACATGTTGATTGAAATGATCCGTGTCGGCGAATCCAGTGATTCGATTGATAAAGTCCTCAAACGTACGGGCGATTACTTTGATGAACAAGTCAATGTCACGATCCAGAAAATGACGACGTTCATCGAACCGTTGTTCATGCTTGCCATTGGCGGAATTGTCGCCGTGATTTTGTTATCTGTATTCTTGCCAATGATGAGTTTGATGGATGCCATTTCGGCTGATGTGGGGTGATCACCATGAACATTAACGCAGAGCTTTCCAAAAAATTTCTTGAGTGCCGCGCTTTGCCAAGCAAAAAAATGGATGAACTGCTGGCGCTACCTTCCATCGAAAATAAACGGATCGATCTTGAAATCATCGAACAAAATCTGGTTTCCGATGAAATGATCGCCCGCGTGTATGCCGAGTTTTTCGGCATGCGCTACGAGGATATCAATCTCATTTCCGCCAACCCTGAAATCGTCAGTCTCGTAACCCAAGATTTCGTCGATAAATACTCAATCATCCCCCTAAACGAGCGTGACGGGTTCCTCCTCGTCGCCCTCTCAGACCCCTTTGATTATGAAGGAATCATGCGGGTTCAAAGTATCGAAAACCCCAAAATTGAACTCATCGTATCCACCAAGAAAAAAATCAATGCTATCAAAAATCTCGTCTTTTCACGCAGTTCCACCGTTGATGCAATCTCGAACTTCACGCTTAGCGGAGAGACCAGTAAAACCGCATCCGATTATACCAGCGATCTCTATGCCGCCGATATCAAAAACGCGCCTGCGGTACGCTTGTCGGATTCGTTCTTCCGAGAAGCAGTCGCCCATAAATCCAGCGACATCCACATCGAACCCTTCGAAAACCTCGTACGTGTCCGATATAGGGTTGATGGCATGCTCTATGAAGCATCATCTTTTGGTGTCGATTTGTATCCCGCTGTCCTCACACGCATCAAGATCATCTCCGGAATCAATATCGCCAAAAAGCGGATTCCCCAAGATGGAAGGATCAAACAAAAGGTCAATGACATCGATTATGATTTCCGCGTCTCAACGTTGCCGACCATCCACGGCGAAAAGATCGTAATCCGATTGCTCGATACCGATGCGTATTCCTTTGAACGGCCCCAACTCGGTTTTTTGAAACAAGAAAATGTGTTCATTGACAAAATGCTGAAAAAACCCCATGGAATCATCTTGTTGACGGGGCCGACCGGATGTGGCAAATCCACGACGCTCTACTCCTTCATCAAAGAACTTAATTCCAGCTCTCGAAACATCATCACCGTTGAAGACCCCGTGGAGTATTCCATTGAAGGCGTCAATCAAGTTCAAGTCAACCCTCAAGCCGACTTGACTTTCGCCCGCGCTCTAAGAAGCATCCTTCGACAAGACCCCAATGTGATCATGATTGGTGAAATCCGTGATGAAGAAACCGCACAGATCGCGATTCGCGCGGCAATCACAGGACATCTTGTGCTATCAACACTCCACACCAATGATGCGCCTGGTAGTATATCACGATTGTTGGATATGAATATCGAACCCTATTTTGTCGCCGATGCGATCATCGGAATCGTCGCCCAGCGTTTGGTGCGCAGACTATGCCTGAATTGTCGCAGACGCATGAGAACAAAAGAACCGGAAATGCACATACTCGGATTGACCGAACCCGCTTGGATTTATCAAGCCAAAGGTTGTCCCGCATGCAACTATACCGGTTACAAAGGCCGATTGGGCGTTCATGAAGTGCTGACCATCGATGAAAGCATCAAAAATCTGATCCAAATCCGCGCATCCACCGAACAAATCCGCGACAAAGCGATTGAGCATGGCATGATGACCCTTTATGAAACAACGAAGCAACAAGTACTGAATGGATTGACCACTTTAAACGAATTATCGACAATCATCTACGAAGAAAAATGAATATTTGTTGCTAATATCATAATATACCTTATAAATCGTTATAAAAACCGCCAAACCCCCGCATAATCTTCTCACGTTTGTTATAATAGATGCGATTAAAACATCAAGAACACTCATTTCGAAGATCCCTGACACCATGCGTGTGCAAGTGTTTCATAATACGTCAAGTTTCTGCCGGGAGGAAACTCGCTATTGTGACCAAATTTCGTGACCCATTAATGAATCATATGCCCCTGGGCTATGCGCTTATTCGTGTGATATTCGATGAATCAAATCAAGCGCAAAACATCGTGTATGAAGATGTCAATCACGCTTATGAATCCATTACTGGAATCAAAAGTCAAAATCTGATCGGCATCTCCTTGAAGTCTAATGCCTTTGACTATCAAACAGAGATTGACAACTGGATCACTTTCTTAGGTGAAGTATGTAAAACAGGCAAGACGCATGAAGTCTTGCGTTTCATCCGTCATGCCAACAAATATTATCGCGTCATCGCCTATTCGCCTCAAAAAGACTATTGCGCCCTTGTTTTTGTCGATATCGCGTTGTCACCCAATCTCTCGGATATCTCTCGAAATTTTTTCTCGATGAGCACACATCAGTCCGATTATCAAAAAATCACGGATACGCTGTTAAAAGAAACGCGCGCCAAATTCGCCATACTCAATCTGCTCAATCCCAGCATCTGCGAGATGACGTCCATCGCGTTGTCAGGAAATATCCAGCAAATCAAAAAAGCAGAACGGATCATCGGCTTTAAGATCATCGGCAAAAAGTGGCCAGTCAAGGATGATTTTTATATAAAAACACCGCAAAAATTGGTTTATGTCTTTTCCACCATGAATACTTTGACGCATCATGTCGTGCCTAAGAAATCGATGTCTTTTATCCTAGAGCGATTCTCATTAGGAAATACTGTGCTGCTTCTGATCGTCCATGATGGAAAATGCTTGGCAAATATCATTTTGGTTTACCCCAAAAAGGCACCACCTCCTGACCAGGCCATGTTGGAAGATGTCTCCAAAAAGATCGCGCATGCACTTAAAAAGATGAATCATTCGTTTGATGCCGCCATTCCGGTTGCGAACATCATCAATCACCAACATACCCTGGATCAAGGCCAAATCGACAAAGTGGTGTCGCACGCCACCGCTTCGCGCCCGACACTCATTAGGACGATGGTGAATCTTCTGTCGGTCATGACGAACACCTTGTCTCCACCCACGGACCTTCATATATCGGAAATGATCAATGAAGTTCCGGCTTTGATAGCGACACAGGCAGATTGCGATGTGGCATTCATCTTCCAGAAACGTGTCGCGAATCAAGGCGTATCCTTGACGTATCACTGGATCAAAGACGCCACCTCCCTCAATGAAAACAACATCAAGGATTTCCATTTTTCCGAGGCATTTGTCGCGTCGGTCCAGGCCATGTTTCGTGAACATTCACATTACCTCATGAAAAAAGATTTCTCGCCTCAAGACTCCGAAATCAAACGGCTCGAGTCATTGACGAAAAACACACGAAATCACATATCATTTCAACTCTATTTTGATGAAACATTTTTGGGTTTCATCACATTCATCAATCCCAACCAAGCCCTGATTGACAACGCTGGTGAATTGTCTCTTTTCAGTTTGTTTGCCAAAATAATCACCCATGCCTTGATGTCCCAAAAACTGAATGCTTCCACACAGGTAAGTGCTCCGACAACCCTCAATCAATTGCGCCAAAAACCCGGCTTTTTGACCGAAATGAATCACGAACTTCGTGCACCGCTCGAAGGAATCGCTTCTGCGATATACCTCATTAAAACGATGAGCCTCACCGATGAGCAAAGTCATTATTTAGATGTGGCCAATCTGTCTCTAGAATCTTTGAAGGAAATCGTCACTAATTATATGGATCTGGACCATTTGGAAACCGAGCGCATCCAACTTAAGCCTGAAAGCATTGATCTTGAACAAGAAATCGTGAAAGTCGTACGCATTCAATCGTTGTTGGCCCAGGAAAAAAACCTTGATTTAAACTTTCACTATGATTATTCGATTCCTTCAAGAATGGACATTGATAGTCTCCGCCTAAAGCAAATCATCATGAACTTGCTCAATAATGCCATCAAATACACAGAAAAAGGTGGCGTGTCTCTTTCTGTCGATTTGCTTGAAACTCATAACGATATGTACACAATCCGATTCTCGTTTGAGGATACCGGAATCGGAATCACCAAACAGGACTTGGATCACGTCACTGCCAAATATTTCCAAGTCGATTCCGTATCCGTGCACCAACAAATCGGTTCAGGTTTAGGATTGACGATCACAAGCGAACTCATCAAATTGCTCGGTGGATCCCTTCAGTTTCATAGTAAACTCGACCAGGGAAGCGTCTTCTTATTCACGCTCGATATCCCCAAATCTTCCATTCAACCCGCATTAGCGCTAACGGGTAATTCTAGGTGCCTATTAATCACTAACAAAGGGGATCAAGATCGTTTATATTCGATGCTTGTCCAAGCATCACTCCCTGTTCAAACCACATCTGTGGATGAATTGGAGGTGGCGCGTCGCCTCACAGAACATCACTACCATTCAATCATTCTTAGAAAAGGAAACCATGAAGAAATCCTTCGAACTTTGATTCGATTGAAGAAAAACACGACCGATACCCCGTATCGCATCATCATCAGCAACCCGCATCAAGACCGCGTGCATACCGATTTGTACCGCGATTCACGGATCGATGCGATACTCGAGAAATACGCGACGCGAAGTGAAGTGCTGGAAGCGATGATGCCTCGAGGCCATGACAATCTTCATCCAAAAGATGATGTACCAACCCATAGAACCATCGAAAATAGCACGGTGTTACTGGTCGAAGACAACCTCTTGAACAATAAAGCCATGAGCATCATGATCGAACGCTATGGGCTGCATGTGGACAAAGCGCTCAATGGCTTTGACGCCTTGGAAATGGCAAAAACGAAAAACTATGATCTCGTCTTGATGGATATTCAAATGCCGAAGCTTTCTGGCGTGGATGCTACCATGAAAATCAGACGGATCAACGCGCATTACGCGCAAGTCCCCATCATCGCAATCACGGCCTATAACTATGATAAAGATCTGGATTTGCTCAAAGCGGCCCGAATGAGTGATGTGTTGGTGAAACCCATCGATAAGACCGATCTATACCGTATCATTTCCCAGCACTTGCCTCAAACACCTTCAATGCCGCTTAACGAAACCTCAGATATCGTTCCTTCAGACATCAAAGTATTCAGTGAAATCGAATTCTTCGAGCGCATCGATATGTCGGTCTCCCTCGCCAATGAACTCATCGATATTTTCTTTAAAGAGTATCCGATGGATCTCAAAAAAATCAAATCTGCGCTGTTACGAAAAGACAACTCGGATCTATACGCATCACTTCACAACTTCAAGGGATCGTGCGTCTTTCTCAGCGCGCATCGCCTTGTGTGGATTATCAATCAGATCATCGACAATGTCTACCACGAACCTCAAGAGCATTTCATCAAGACACATATTGAAGCACTTGAAACTGAAATCACGACCTTCGTCAATGCGCTCAAAAACTACCAATTGAGAATCTTGCATCAAGCATGACCTGCGCCCTGGATCTGATATTTATCCAAAATGATGGCGCCATACTAATCGCATCTTAGTTCGCTGAAAGTGAGTTTGATAGACCATGAATGAAAGAATATTAATTATCGAAGACAATGCGCTTGTCGCGACCATGCTGAG
Source organism: Candidatus Izemoplasmatales bacterium (assembly GCA_028699855.1). Classification (GTDB taxonomy): domain Bacteria; phylum Bacillota_I; class Bacilli_A; order Izemoplasmatales; family Hujiaoplasmataceae; genus JAAYZB01. The sequence goes on from JAQVTV010000022.1 coordinate 9,496, forward strand.
TTCTGCGTTGACGCTTGAAGGATGTAAGCTCACCATCGCCAAATCAGGCGAGGAGGGATTGACCGAATTCCACGGGTCAAGCTATGACATTGTTCTTCTTGATATTATGTTGCCTGGAATCAGTGGCGAAGAAGTCATAAAAGCGATACGCAGTTATTCGATTGTTCCCATTATCATCATTTCAGCGAAGCAATCTGAAGTGGACAAGGTGGTGTTTTTTGAACTGGGTGCCGATGATTACATCGTCAAACCTTTTTCGGTCACAGAAGTCATGCTCAGAATCAAAGCGGTCATGAATCGGAACATACGCGTCATTCCTGAAGAAAAAATCCTAAATGTGGGAGACATCGAGATGAATCTAAACACCCACGAGGTCTTCATCCATCATATTCCTGTCACACTGCGCAAAAAAGAGTTCATGATCTTTCATTTGTTCCTCACCCATCCAAATCTGCTATTATCCAAAGATTTTATCTTTGAGCGCGTCTGGCAAGACGAATATATGAATGATGTCAACATCATCAATGTGCACATCTGCAAACTTCGTGACAAACTCAAAAAAATATCGCCTGAAAAAGAGATTATTTCCACAGTCCGCGGCTTCGGGTATATCTTTAAAACAGAATAGAATTGCGTTTGATCATCATTTTTACCGGTGATGGGACAGGCGCATCAGCCGATGATTTATGAAGATATTAATCTAAAATTAATATGATGAAAATAATATTTGTTTACAATATGCGTATTAGAATCATCAATTGCAGTGTCTGAAAATGATTTCTCAGGCAGGCCGAAAACGCCTTGATATTGGCTTTTCCATCAATGACTCAAACCATCAAACAAGCTTCTCGACTTCACCAATATGACACATGAGTGGATCATACATTCATCTTATGAGTAAATAAACGCAAATAAGATTGAGCGCATCACATTCCGTTTCAACTCGCTTCTATGCAATCACACACGTGTTGAATCAAATATGATTGACGCGCGACTCGCTTCACGATACACGAACTAGAGTATGTATTAATCTCCGATAAGGAGG
>JAQVTV010000225.1 GCA_028699855.1 Candidatus Izemoplasmatales bacterium
CAAGGCGATTGCGATGACTTCTTCCATCTTTGATGGCAATGATTCAAGGCGGGTTATCTCTTCGCTCAAGGCCAGTCTGGAGGAAATCTCTATCAATTGCTGATACCCCTTGAGACTCTTGGCGAACAAAAGCATGCCCTGCTCCTGAATCAAATCCGATTTGATTGTGATCATCACGCCGAGAAGCGGTTTGATGTCATGCTTTTTGCAGGCGAGATAGAATTTGATCAAGCCATGCATCCGATCACAGTCTGCCAGACCCAAAGCACGATATCCCATTGCTTTCGCGCGCGCGACTGCGCGTTCAATGTTCAGCACGCTGCCATTGAACGAATAACCGGATTGAAGAAATAATTCAAAATCAATCACATTTATCACCGGTTTGATTATAACACGTAGCACAAAGTCATGAAAGGTCTTATTTCTTTTTCAAAGCAAACACCAACCCGAGTGCGACAAGAAGAAAAAAGCCGTAGGGCAAATACTTCAGCCATTCGGGATTATTGATCGTATCATTCTTGATGATTTCAAAACGATATGTCCGATAAATGTCACCATCCAGATAGAGATGAAGTTCGTGGATGCCCTCTTGCTCGATCAAAGCATGGTCCTCGATCATTTCGCCATCCAAAGTCGCCACACAATTGAACCAAATTTCCACTCTGTCTTGATAAATCGCGTCCTGACTCACGCCATAAACATCGGGTAGTATACGAAATGACACATGTCGTTCATATCCGCCTACGCCATACATCACGATCTCATGCGATCCCGCTGCGACAATGAAGCCTCCATGATATACCTTTTGGTCTAGCGTCACCATCTGTGCATTCGATTTGATCTCGATGATTCCGGCAAGATCCTCCCCCTCTTCGATTCCATGCAAATAGGGATGGATGGTAAAAAACCACATCTTCAGATATTCTCCCGGGCCTTTCACTTCAAAACGATGATATCCGGGAATCAGAATGGGGCTACCAGATAGATAATTATGACCATTGAGCGCCAAATCTCCGGTACAATGAATCTCAAGGGGATCAAAGTATTCACCCAACATTTCCACGCCTGTCGGATGGGCCTCGATAGTAATCTGAAAGACGTGTTGGTAACCGGGAGACCAGATCTCGATATCGTAGTGCCCAGGCACGATGAGTTCGATGTGCTCCACTTCTTCCCCGTTGACTCGGGCATGCCCGCTGTATTGATACACGAATGATTCATCGTACACACGCATGACATAGGGTTCCGAAACCACGGTGAATGTGGCGTCGAACCACGTGCCCTGATCGGTGTTGCCGATATACAGCCGACATCCATGATTCGCGAACACATTATACGCGCCCGCCGCTTCCCACACAAGCGTCAATGCATGATCTTGATACACATGGGCGCGCAACACGAGATAATCCCGATTCAAATCGAAGATATCGCCATAGTTCGTCTCGGATAACACGATAATGATTCCCTCTTCCATTTCTGCGAGAAACACGAAACGATCATCATAACCGCTGTCATACACCAAGGTATCGATGACACACTTGTCCGAGGTATCATAAACAGACACATAGGCCGAAGTGCGACCATCCTTAACGGATTGATAAGCGCCATACTCGTAGTATACCCCTGCGCTTTCATATTTCCCCTCACGTACAAACCCCGCTTCATCGATCTTCTCAGAAGCAACCATCATCATAAACAATCCGGAGAGCAACCAAAGTAACTTCAAAAAAACCTCCCCCTTCCGTAGTCATACTACGCGGGGGAGGTCATTAATCCATTATCTTATTGACACAAACGCAAAGTGTCGCGCGCGATCATCACTTCTTCGTTTGTCGGAATCACATATACTTTGATTTTCGAGCGATCCGTCGAAATCAATTGTTCTTTACCTCTTGTCTCATTGCGCTGATCATCGATCTCTGCGCCCAATACATGAATCCGTTCAATGATATTTTTCCGTGTTGAAGGCGCATTCTCTCCAATACCCGCTGTGAACACAATGGCATCCGCGCCACCCATATACACGTAATAGCTGGCCACGTAATCCGCGATTCTCTTGGCTTGAATATCAATCGCAAGCTTTGCGCGATGATTGCCTTTTTCGCTCTCCCGCACGAGATCGCGCGAGTCGGATGAAATGCCCGATACACCGATATATCCCGATTGTTTGTTCAAGATATTGGTAATCTCTCTGGCTGATTTATGCTTCTTCTCCATCATATACTCGATCACTGCCGGATCGACATTGCCCGAACGCGTGCCCATTGGAATTCCCTCTAGCGGCGTGAATCCCATGGACGTATCGACGGACCGGCCTTGCTTGACTGCGCAAATCGATGCGCCATTGCCTATATGGCAGACAATCACATTGATCTCCGAAGGTGATTTGCCCATGATGCTGGCCACGCGCTCCGAAACATATTTGTGCGATGTGCCATGAAACCCGTATTTGCGGACTTGATAGCGTTCATACCAGTCATATGGAGCGGCGTACAAAAACGCTTCCTCCGGCATCGTCTGATGGAACGCGGTATCGAACACGCCCACGTGTTTCACATCAGGCCATATTTCTTTGAATGCCTTGATGCCTGTGAGGTTGGGTCCGAGATGCAAGGGT
>JAQVTV010000226.1 GCA_028699855.1 Candidatus Izemoplasmatales bacterium
TCATGGGTATCGAACACATCACATCGATATCGGATCTCTCCTCATGGTGGGCAGCATTCCAGAACTTGGGTATATCCAAAACAGATATGGCGCGTTATCTCATTCGATTTGCCCGACTTCAATTCCAGAAAGACATCGGAGCCTACGGCTATCAAAGGGATATCGATGACATCAATCAATGGATTCTGGATTGTGGTGATCAGATTGAAGCCATCGAAGATCAAATCGACGGTTTTGATGTTTGGGTCCTTGATCAACTGGCCGGGTTAACCCCTGAGAAACAAGACTTGTTTATGAGTTTGTGGAATGGTTTCATCTATTTGACGGAACTCGATATCGCCATCGGCAATCTGGATCGCGCCTATTATGATGAATGGCAAGAAGCCTTTGATCCGTATCGGTATTCGATGATAGTATTCGCCTTGATAGATGCGCATGAAGGGATCAATTCTTGGGACGATTTTGATGCCATTTGGGATTCGATGACCCCTGATGAGCAAGCATTGTATGCTCCGATTCTCGATGTGCTGGACCAGTTCCACTATTACTTGAACGGAACGTATCAAGATATCGTCTCAAACATCATGGCAGACCCGGATTTAAGTGTATTGATGACCGGCCATGAATTTCAACATTTGAAAGAACAACTTGCCGATTTGCTCTATCAGGTGAACCATTATCAGACCTATATCCATGAAGCCGAGAATGAGATTGATCATTTGATCACGCTCAAGGCGCAAAGCACGTTGTTTCTTGCGTATTTCTCGGATCCCGAGTCAGAGGCGTTGGCTGAAGAAGTCATCTTGATCGCTTTGGATGAAGTGGAATATTGGCTGACGTTGCTCGACAATCCGACTGTCCAGATCTTATTGGATTTCCTTCTTAATCAAGAAAAAGAGCCAGGCATGATGGGCGAAGGAGGACCGGTTTGGCTAGAAATCGATTTGTCTGCCGCGGCAATATATGGTTATCTTCAGGACATCACAGCAGTACTGGACGGACTATTCGCGACGATCGATGATAATGACATCCTGAAAATCAAAACACTCACATTCGATGTATTTGCCATCATGATGGTTTCGGAAGGAATGCCACAAGGAGAAGTCGATCAACTCATCGCCGTTCTTGAGGGACGTTTTGATGCATACTTGCTTGGTTTCCGCGACGTTCAGTCCATATTGATATCCCTGCTTTCATCGGTGACACAAGACGATATCACTTGGCTGCTTCCCAAGATTGACGCGCTTGTCAACGGAGTTGAGAACCCTGCCGAACGCGCGGTGATCATCTGTCAAATCATCGATACGTTCATCAATCAAAAATCTTTGGATGTCTTACCGCTGTTCGGTTATGTCGTAGACATCTACTATGACATCACGACTTCTTTGACTGCGGATCCCGACGAGGTATGGCTGATCAAGAACGCACTTGACTCGAATCTGTCCCGTATTCTTGAACTCGCCTCGTTAATCGCGGCGCTGGATCCGAGCAGTGTACCTCCTGAGGCCATGGTCTTGCTCGAGGAGTTATCCGCCCGAGTTCTGGTTTTGCAAGCGATGTTTGAACAAGGATTCCATGTCATCTTGGAACCGATCGAATTCGGCTATCACCATGATGATTTCTTGGAGATGGTCGGGATGATTTTCGGTGGATTGATGGAAGAGGCCGAAATGGAGTATCTGGTTTCGCTCCTTATGGAAGTCGTTGAGAAGAGTGATGAGGAAGAAGCATATTACTTGATCTACGCGACATTCATCCACCTGTCGAGGTTACAGACGCTTCAAAGTCTCGATGATATCTTCCAATGGTATCAAGGTATAGAGGCCTTGGGTTTGACGAAGACCGATATAGCGCGTTATGTCGTGAATTTTGCGGTGATGATGTTCGAGCGGGATCTCGGAGCCTATGGATATTCCCGACACATCGATTGGATAGAAGACTCTTTGGCTTATTCAGCTGAGCAAATCGAAGCCATCGAATTGCAGATCGCCGGTTTTGATGATTGGGCATTATCTCTAGTCGATGGCATGAGCGTCGACGCACGCGATTTGTTCTTGAACTTCTGGGATGCCTACAAACTCAGTGTGAGTCTGGATTTTGAGATGAATCGGGTATTCATGGGATATTGGGAGGAATGGCCGGAAGGTTTTGATCCCGAGACGTACATGAGCCTATACGATATGTACTTTGGTAGCTTCTATGATCCGGAGCTCATGGATGATTTTGATGTGCTGTGGAATTCTTTAAGCACAGAAGAACAACTATTATACACGCCACTGATCGACGCGATGGATGCAGCGTTCTCGCATTATCATCAGGTCTTGGTCCCGTTGTACGAAGCGGTGAACAATGACGCTGAACTCGCAGATATGGTCATGAGTTGGGAAGTTGATAACAATTTGCAGCATCTACGTGAATTGTATGAGTCCATCTCTGCGCTGATGAATCAAATGGCAACGTACGAGGATGACATCGCTGAGTGTGAAGCGAAGATCGATCAAATCACACAGCTGTGGGCTTATTTCACGGATCCGGCGAACCGTCTACTGGCGGAGGAAGTCGCGGTGATCATCCTTGATGAGATTGATAATGTGATGACGCTTCTT
>JAQVTV010000227.1 GCA_028699855.1 Candidatus Izemoplasmatales bacterium
AACTCATCATTTCTGTCGTATGTACCGTGTTGTATGCTATTTTGGGCACGTATCCTGCGGGTATTCTCGGAGTTTTAGCGATCCTTGGGATACTTATAGCGGCATTTCTTGCATATTTTATCGCTTTTATGGTTGTCTTTTGCATCTTCTTGGTTATCGTTGAGAATATCGATAAAAAAGCCATGTGGAAACACAAAATCTATATGTCTTTTGGTGTATATATCTTCAAGATTTTTTTGCGCGTCCGTGTCAAAGTGTCCGGAAAAGAAAACATTCCTCCGCATCAAAGATTTGTCATCTATTCCAACCATATTGAAAATGTAGACCCGATCTACATCAAACTTGTCCTGAAAAACTATCCATTGTCATACTTGTCGAAAGAAGAGTTGTACCGTTACCCCTTCTTAAAACATATCCTCTCGGGCTCGGGTTGTATTCCATTGCAAAGAGGGATGTCACGCAAAGGGATGCAGGCGGTACTCGATGCAATCTCGCAGGTCAAATCGGGACAACCCATGGGTATTTTCCCTGAGGGTACAAGGAGTTACTCGAATCAGATGATTCCGTTTAAAGCCGGTGCATTTAAGATAGCTATCAAATCCGAAGCGGATATCGTCCCCGTATGCCTCTATGATATGCATGGAGTGTTTCGCAAGGGTCGAATCGGTATCCATACAGGGTATATCCATTTTCTTCCCGCGATACCGTACTCGGAATACGGAGCGCTTGAAAGCCAGGAACTTGCAGACATGGTCCAGAAACGCATTCAAGATCAAATCGATCGCTTTGCCAAAATCCTGCATCCTCTAGAAGTCACGGAAGGCTCATGATGCTTTTACATCTGTTTTGGACATTCTTCAAGATCGGTCTATTCACTTTTGGTGGTGGCTATGCGATGATTCCGCTAATCCAGCGGCAAGCCATCGACCGTTTTCATTGGATTGACCACGAAGAATTTCTTGATATCATTGCCATCGCAGAATCCACTCCGGGACCGATCGCCATCAACACGGCTACGTACATCGGCTATCGCCAAAAAGGCGTATTAGGGGCATTAATGGCGACGCTGGGGGTTGTTTTGCCTTCGGTTGTCATCATCTGTCTGATTTCTTTGTTTCTTGTGCAATTCAAGGAAAACCCATATATCGATTATGCGTTCAAAGGGATTCGCGTCGGTGTATCGATTTTGGTCCTTAATGCCGGAATCAAGCTGTTTCGTAAAGTGAAAAAGAATGTGTTTTCCTATATTTTGATGGCCTGTGGCTTGGGCTTGATGTTATTTCATGTTATTCCCACCATTGCGATCATTCTCATAGGTGGGGTATCAGGGATTATTTATGTGCTGATCCAAAACCTCATAGAGGCGAAGAACCATGTATAAAGACCTATGGATATTGTTTATCACTTTCTTCAAAATCGGATTGTTCACCTTCGGTGGTGGATATGCAATGATACCGATGATCGAAGAAGAAGTCTTGAAGCATGGGTGGCTAAATTCCGTCGATCTATTGGTGGATTTCGTGGCAATATCCGAGTCGACACCCGGCCCGTTCGCGGTCAACAACGCAACCTTCATCGGCTTCAGCCAATACGGGGTGTTGGGTGCGATCATCACGACATTGGGCGTGATCCTGCCGTCATTTCTGATCATCCTTTTCGTTGCGCAGTTTTTTCGAAAAGTATCGAGCAATACGTATGTACGGGGTTTTTTGTCCGGTGTGCGCCCCATCATCATCGGCATTCTGGTTTCGGTGGCTATCGGGTTCTTGTTGAGAAGCACGATGCAAGTCAGTATCACTCATCTGGAAGACGCAATCTGGGATTATCGCAGTTGGATCATTCTCGCAGTCGTTGTCGCGACATATCTTTTGAAACCTAAGATCAACCCGTTGTATCTCATCTTGCTTTCAGCAGGGCTGGGCATGATCATATATGCGCTGCTGTAACAAATCAGACAATAATAGGAGGAACGTAGGATGCAATTCGAACTTGACTTGATTCACTGGCTCCAAAGCTTTCGCTCGGACTTTCTCGATTTCTTTTTCCAATTATGGACGGTTTTCGGTGAAGAACTGGTAATCATCGCGATTCTCGGATTTTTGTATTGGTGTTATAACAAAAAAGTCGGAGAAGCCATCGGTATCACTGTCTTCATATCACTTGTGACGAACAGCCTGATCAAGGCGATTGTCATGAGACCAAGACCTTTTGTCGTCGATCAAGGGATTGCCAATATCCGTCCGAGCACGGCACCGGGATACGCATTTCCGAGTGGACACACACAGGGTGCGGCCACAACTTTCGGCAGCCTTGCGATTTGGCTGAAAAAAAGATGGATCACGATCTGTAGCGTCATTATCATCGTGATGGTCGCAATAAGTCGCATGTATCTGGGCGTGCATTACTTGACGGATGTCCTCGCGGGGGCTGCTCTCGCCATCGGAATCGCATTCTTGATGCATTTCATATTCAAAAGAGTGCCCGATCATGATCGGATATATCGTATCATCCTGATCGGCTTCTCAGTGGCGATGCTTGTCACGTGGGTTGTATCACTACTCACGGTTCAGGCGACACCAGATGAAACGAACGCATTG
>JAQVTV010000228.1 GCA_028699855.1 Candidatus Izemoplasmatales bacterium
CGGGTCGTTCCAGAATTGAATGATGATTTGGTAAAAGAGTTTCACATCGATCAAGTCGAGACCGTCGCGCAAATCAAAGCGCATTACCTCAAAGAACTGGAAGCGATGAAAATACAGGAGAACGAAAATCACATTCGTTCATCGGTCATTGCTCAGGCTACCGAGAACGCCATCTTCGACTTGCCTGAGGAAATGATCCAGGACGAGGCGAAACGCTTGGATGAGAACAATGTGCGTCAAATCAAGCAGTACAACCTCGACTTTGAAGTCTACTTGCAATATATGGGCAAAACCAAAGAACAATATCAATCTGAGTTGACGGAGCAAGCGACGAAAACGCTGCGCCAGCAGCTCGTGATCGAAGCGATCGGGAAAAAAGAAAATGTGGAACCCCTTCAGGCGGAGATCGATGAGAAATATGATAGTATCGCACTGCAATACAAGAGCCAAAACGTGACGATCGAGCAAGTGAAAAATGCGATTCCAGAAAGTGCGATCAAAGAAGAAGTCATCTTCAAAAAAACCATCGACCTTTTGGTTGAAAAAGCGAAAGTCGTCCACTAGCGACACTACATATGCGACAGAATCTTTGCTTTGAGCCATGATATGGCGCAGGCAAGGATTCTTTTCAACAGGTGTATATGATATCTTTTGATATCTTGTGCGAATATATGTTAAAATATAGTATGACATCCAACCATACTATGACACTGGGGTGATAATGATGTACGAAGCCAACAAACTCTTCTCCGACCGTCTGCCGGCAGTTCCGGTACGCGGCGTGGTTTTTCTACCGGGTTCCGATGTACGCGTCGAAGTCGGTAGAGACTTTTCAAAAAATGCGATTTCTGAAGCGGAAAATAATCGTGACGGGCACGTATTGCTCGTCTTTCAGCATAATCCAGAAATAACAGAGCCCGAGTTCGACGATTTTCTGGCTGTGGGTCTGCTGGCTCGCATCTCAGTCAAAATCAAGTTGCCTAATGGCAATTACAAGATCAAGTTCGAGCCGATCACCAGAGTTGAGCTTCATGATTTGATGGCCAAGGAACCGTATTATCTCATCGATTTCACATCGATGGTTCTTCGGCCGGAAAACCTTGATGAGGAACAAGTCCTGCTTAAAATGGTGACGAAAGAGACGATTGAGAACGCTGCTTTTTTGTTCCGTGATTCCAAAAAAGTGCTCGACACCATGCAATCGGGCATCACGAGCGATCGTCTGTGCGATTTGATCGCCTCTGAATTGAGAATCTCGGAAAATGATCGGGCGAAGTATTTGTTAACTGTCTCCATCAACAAGCGCCTGCAATATATTCTCGAGGATATCGAGAAAGAGAAAACGCTTCAGTCCATCGAGTCCAAAATTAATGAATCAGTCCGAAAATCAGCGGATCAAAACCAGAAAGAATATTATCTGCGAGAAAAAATGCGCGCCATACAGGAAGAACTCGGAGATTCAAAACAAGACGACGCGCAAAAATTGCTCGAGATGATCAATGCATCGGATATGCCGGATCGCGTGCGTGAGAAAGCGCTTAAGGAACTTAAGCGATATGAATATTTATCCGCGAATTCCAGCGAAGCCAGCGTCGTCCGCACTTACCTTGAGACTTTGATTTCCATTCCTTGGCAGAAGACGACGGAAGATGAGAAAGACATCAATGTCGCGATAGAGAAACTTGAAGCGGCGCATTATGGCTTGGATAAAGTCAAAGAGCGCATCATCGAGTACTTGTCTGTGAAGATGCTCACGGGTAAAAACCCGCAGACGATACTCTGTCTTTCAGGGCCTCCGGGTGTCGGGAAGACATCATTGGCAAAGTCCATTGCCAATGCGCTTAATCGTGAGTTCGTGAAAACATCACTCGGTGGAGTTCACGACGAAGCGGAAATCAGAGGGCATCGTCGGACTTATGTGGGCGCATTGCCCGGAAGAATCATCAACGGCATGATTCGGGCGAAAGTCGCCAACCCGGTTTTTTTGATTGACGAAATCGACAAGTTAGTCATGAATGAGCGCAACGACCCATCCTCTGCGATGCTTGAAGTATTGGATCCCGAACAAAATCAATTCTTCAGCGACCACTATGTGGAAGAGGATTATGATCTATCCAAAGTGCTTTTCATCACGACCGCAAACTATCTCGAGAATATTCCCGCCCCCCTCAGGGATCGGATGGAGATCATCGAGTTGAGTTCCTATACCGAGATTGAGAAGTTCTACATCGCCGAGCGATTCTTGGTCAAAAAACAGATTGAGAGTCATGGGCTCGAGTCGGGAAGACTTGAAGTGACCGATGACACGATTCGCACGATGATCAAGGAATATACACGTGAGGCGGGCGTACGCCAACTCGAACGCTTACTCGGATCGATCGTTCGAAAGACTATCAAGGAGATTTTGGTCAACAAGCTCGAAAAAGTGGAAATAACACCAGAAAAACTCACTCAATACCTCGGCAAACCGCTGTTTCACAATAATCAGATCCAAAAAGAAGATATGATTGGTGTAGTCACAGGCCTGGCATACACCATGGCCGGAGGAGACACCCTCGATGTCGAAGCCACGTATTATGGTGGAAAGAACAAC
>JAQVTV010000229.1 GCA_028699855.1 Candidatus Izemoplasmatales bacterium
GATCTACATTTCTATAAAGATGCGGCCCCACATTTCCAAGAATATTATGATTTATTGCGTATGACTTATGCTATTTGGGAACAACGCGATCACATTCACACGTATAACTCCGGTTCCATCGCTTTGAATACATATAATCAAAACTATTGGACGAGAGACTATCTCGACCGCCTTGACGATCTTTTCGTGCTCATGCTTGAAAGTGTCGCGGACTATGAGATCAGTGACCCAGATTTGTATGAAACCTTGGTGCTCAGAATCAAGAAAGAGCGATTGACTGTGCAAATGCTTTATCTCAACTTCTATTTTGATGAATTCACGTATGATGAAGCAGCTGAAATAATCGATGATTTTGAATATGTATGTTCCCGTTTTGGAATTACTGTATGGCGGGAAAAATATGGTGTCCGGAATGTTCCGGAAAGTTTGATTTCCGTACTCGTGGCTTCATGGAGAAGTGCGCTCCAACTTAAATAGAACACTCATTACTCATAAAATTGAACAAGGAGGAAAGAAAATGAAACGAACCACAAGGTTCATCTTGGTGCTTTTTGTCGCCGTGTTTTCTCTCATAGTGGCCGGATGTAACGGCCAAACGACGACCCAAGCTCCAACGACTTTAGCGCCAACCACACAGGCGCCGACGACCCAAGCTCCCACCACACAAGGGACAACGGGTGTGGTACCCACCACCCTAGTTCCGACGACTTTATTGCCTACGTCGACGGGGACCACCACCACAGAGGAAGCGGAGGTGTTTGTCCTGCTCGATCGATCCACTGCCCGTCTGGATGTGGGAATCGAGCTCACCCTCGTTGCCGAAATGACGGACATGTCCTCACCCACCTTTGTGTGGACTTCGAGCAATCCGCTCGTAGCGTCTGTTTCCGAAGGTGTCGTGACGGCATTGACTTCAGGGCAAACCACGCTTCGCGTGAGCGTGGGCACGCTTTATGCCGAATGCATCGTCACAGTCGATGATGTCATCGACTTGATTTTCCCAGTGATCGCGCCTACCGCGTTTGTGGGTGATCAAATCGATCTCGGAGCCTTTGCACGCGTGAATGGCGTCAACGACGATGAGCACATCGAGATTTCCGGATCTGGCTTCTCACATGTCGGGAATCTAGTCACTTTCACCGGATCAGGCATCATCCAAATCACGGTATCCTATCCGGGAGCCCAGTCCGTTACCCGCAGCATCACCGTGTATCATGAAGTGAAATCCATTGCGGATTTTCATGCAATCAAAGAAGATTTGACCGGATACTACATGATGACTGCCGACATTGATTACGCTGGAGAACCACTCGACACCATCGCGCATTATTCGGATGGTTACACGTCGAGTGAAAACGGTTTCTCAGGTGTTTTCGATGGCAATGGCCACACCATCAGCAATTTCTACGCATACTATTCAACCAATCCTTCGGTCGTTGCCAACTCGTCTCCATTTGGCTTGATCGCGACTCAAGGCGTCGTCCGCAACACGAATTTCGTAGGTGTGACGATCAAAACGAGAATCGCGGCAGGAATTGCGACAATCAATTACGGTCTGATCGAGAATTGCTTTGCGCAAGTGTATGTGACATACGAAACCACTACGGATCATAACAATCCGATCGGTGGACTCGTATCGAAAAACTATGGTGTGATTCGTCATTCGATCGCAGTTGTCGACGTAAAATCTGGCGTATCCGTGGTCAATATCGGTGGTGTCGTCGGCAGAACCCTCAATGGTTCAACGATTACCAACAGCTATTCGATCAGCTCCGTAGGACGCTATGAGTCCGGTATTCCGACCAATGGCGACATGCTCGGTGACTTCACGAATTTTGAAGGCTATCCCGATGTGGTGTCCTTTTATGCAGGTGCGGTTTTGGAAGGTTTTTCCGATCAGTGGAACTTTTCTGAAGGATATTTCCCCCATTTGGGACAAATCACAGACACAGTGGAAATCACCAACACCTTAGATGAATTGTACGTCGGTAAGACCTTGCAAATTGAAGCGACTCATGGGTATCCCGTGACATATCGTTTGCTTGAAGCGGTAGAGGGTGTGAGTATCAGTGCGAATGGATTGCTCAGTGTGCTCGATACGGTTCAAGGTGGAACAGAGATCACCGTGGTCGTGACCAGCCAATACTGTGCATCTTGCTCAGATGAGTTCACCGTCACGGTCCTTGAGAACAACTATGAGATTTCCGCCACATCCGAGCAGTTGGATTTCAACTGGATCAATGGCATCTCCGACACAAGCGCGCATGAAGCGTTCCACGGAATCGTCGTGTTGTATAACGGTGAACCCTATACCGGAGAAGTATCCATCGTCTCGACGAATGAACTCGTCGCAATCGTCGATGGTGATAAGATCATCGCGGTTGGCGATGGCACAGCCTTGATCCACGTGATCATCGACCAACAAACATTATTCACAATCGAAGTCAACTCCATCATGTATCAGACGATTACGACCACCGCTGAATTTTTGGCGATTGGCACCGATCTCACGACAATGGCGGGTAAATACTTGTTGATGAACGATCTTGACTTTAGCGGCCAAGCGATTTATGCATTCTCGTCCTACAAG
>JAQVTV010000230.1 GCA_028699855.1 Candidatus Izemoplasmatales bacterium
GATGGGTTTGATATCTTCGTTTTGGATGGAACACAGAAAAGGCATTTCTCTCTCCTGTGGATGCGTGAATGGGCTTTGATGACTTTGATGGGATGGTTCATCCTTCATCATTGCGCCGCCATATGGGCGATCGCAGCGATCTTCACGCCGTTTTCTCTTGGATTGGATGTCTGCTTAAGGATAGCGCTATTGTTGATGATTGAAGTGTTTGCTTTTGGGTTGATCCAAGGCATCATCAGTTTGATCGGCAGATCATTGCTACTCGTATTGCCGACAATGGGGGTGTTTTGGTTGTCGGAAACACACGTGCTAGAGCCCGTCTCTGAAGAAGAGATGATCAATCGACTATGGTCATACATACCGAACATCTATTGGTGGGATGGCCAATGGCGGATGCATCTTGGGATCATTGTGTATATTAGCATCGTCTGTGTGTTGTTTATCGTCAAACTCAGCCTCGCCATGCTACGGGAATATCGCTCATAGAACCGATCAATCAGGAATGAGACACGAAGGTTTGGTACAGCGTTGAGCGAACCACTGACATCCGCAGGATGGTTTCGATACGCATGTTTGTTGTGAAGCATCTTGGAAACGCACACGGTAAATATTTCTATGAATAGAGGTTTATTTATCGGTTTCATAGTGATATAATAATACATACATTCAAACTTGGGGGGCCGTGTGATATGTGTGGCATCGTCGGTTATTTAGGTGATCATAAAGCATCAGATATCATTTTGTCGGGACTTGAAAAACTTGAATACCGCGGATATGATTCCTGTGGAATCTTTTTTCATGATTTGGACCATGACCAATATATCACGTACAAAGATAAAGGGCGAGTCAAGCATCTGATGGATGACTTTGACTACCAGTTCACGAATCACCTTGCGATTGGGCATACGCGTTGGGCTACCCATGGTCGACCCAACCTGGAGAATTCCCATCCGCATTTTTCTTTGTCGAAACGTCTCGGCATCGTCCATAACGGCGTCATAGAGAATTATCAGGAGTTGACCGCAAAATACCTATCAGACATCACTTTTTCGAGCGAGACTGATACCGAAGTCATTGTCAACCTTATCGAGTATTTTCTCGATGAACTGCCGATCGAAGAGTCCATCCGAAAAACATTGTCATTGCTTGAGGGATCATACGCGCTGCTCATCATCGATACCCATGATCCATCGATCATATACGCGGCCAAATCAAAATCGCCCTTGTTGATCGGGTTGCATCCCGAGGGAATCACGCTCGCTTCGGACGTGATGGCCTTGATCGGTCACGCTACGCATTACTACCCGATGGAAGACAAAACATTTGCGGTTGTATCCCAAAATAATGACGTTTATGAATATCAGATCTATGATATCATCGGCACAAAACTATCCCCGGAACTTCTTGAGATGGATCTCGTTCTGGATGAAATAGGCAAGGCAGGATATTCGCATTATATGTTGAAAGAGATTTGCGAACAGCCGTCTGTTGTCCGGAAAATCATGTCGAAGTATCTGGATAGCGAAACGTGTAGGATTCCCGAAGACGTTATTTCGTTTTTTATGGATGCGACCAGAATCTATATCATCGCAGCGGGTACGAGCATGCATGCGGGTTTTGTCGGGAAGTATTATTTCGAACACATCTCGCACATTCCTACCGAAGTATTCATCGCTTCCGAGTTCGCCTATAATCAACCCCTAATTTCGAGTGAACGTCCGCTGTTCGTGTTCATCTCTCAATCTGGTGAGACAGCTGATCTTCGGGCCTGCCTCACGAAAATAAAAGAAAGAAAATTCCCGACGATTACCATTACCAATGTAGCGACATCCACCTTAGCACGGGAAGCCGACCGCTTTATCGAGATCCATGCGGGTCCGGAAATCGCGGTAGCTTCGACAAAAGCTTATGTCGGACAAGTGACCATCCTCGCGATTATCGCTTATCAATTGGCTCCACATAAGCCGTTTTCGCTTGCACGCGAGTTGTCGCGCCTCGCTGTCGCCATGGATGCGATCATCGACAAGCGCGATTATATCGGCAGAATCGTCAGCGATAAACTCACCCATAGGAACTGTTTCTATATTGGCAGAGGTTTGGACTATTTCACGTGTTTGGAAGCCGCATTGAAGTTGAAAGAGATATCCTATATTCAAGCAGAAGGGTTTGCGGCGGGCGAACTGAAACACGGAACGATTGCTCTCATCGAAGAAGGCACGCCCGTTATCGCTTTGATTTCCCAGAAGCGAATCAATCATAATACCCGGGCGAACATTCGCGAAGTGTTGAGCCGCGGGGCTGAAGTAATCGTGATTTCATTGACGGACGTATCGGAAAGCGCAGACCAGGTCATCCTCATGGATGTACATGAGATGTTATCGCCATTATTGATGGTCATTCCCACACAGTTGATCGCTTTTTATTCCGCGCTTCATCTGAATCGTGATATCGATAAGCCTCGGAATCTGGCTAAATCTGTAACGGTTGAGTAGGCATTGAGGATGGGAAGATATTTTGGAACCGATGGGATTCGCGGCAAAGCTTATGATTGGATCACCCCTGAACTCGCATATTCGGTAGGAAGAAGT
>JAQVTV010000231.1 GCA_028699855.1 Candidatus Izemoplasmatales bacterium
ACTATTGCTTGTTTGTCAATAGCATTTTTACTTCTTTAATATAGTCAGATATGAATTGTAAGTCTTCACATATTACACACCCACTATCAATAGAGTATTTACAATCGTGCGAGGCATAATCTTCTGCCATACAATCCTCTATCATATATATTAGTTTGTCTATTTCTTTGTTGTCTTGCTTGGCAATTGCTCGTGCTAATCGCACGAACAAAATGCCATAGACTAATTTGTTTCTCATAATATTATTTTTAAGTATTTATTAAAGACTAACTAATTAACGCAATCGCAATAACTATCATTATAATTATACAGATTGTCATTTTACTTTTTTAATGGTTTGTTAATGTTAGTGTTGCCGACCATAAGTTGTCATAACTTGTTTTCTGCCTCTTTAAATGTTTTAGCCTTGACTTCTGCTATTACATTGCCACTTTCTTCGTCCCTTAATATAATTATTATTTCTGTTTTTGTCATGATTTCAGTCAGTTTACTCCCTCTATATGTTCGTATATCATATCCCACATATCTGATAGATTACCCTTACATTGACCAGTTAATACTTCGGACGAAGTAGAAGTCATAACTTGGTATTCTCACCAACCATTTTTTGTTGTCCACACCAGTAGTTTATATATATTGTCGTTATACATAGTATTATTTATTATTAATTTTATTAAATCCGACCTTGGTATCTCGCAAGTGCTTCCTCTCCTTCTTTTTCTAATATTTGCTTTTCGCACTCGCTCAATTCGTCAACCTCTTCTAAATCTCAATCATACATTGCTAACTCATTTCAACACTCTTCATATCTACCCTCTTTGTATAATTTTGTCTCTTCTGTCATATCAGTATCTATTGAGTGATAGCCTATAAGATATTCACATACATTTTTAAGACTATTGAACTCGTGTTCGTTGGCTAAATATATATCGTTCTGTAAGTCTTTAATTTTATATTTCATAATACTTTTTGTTTTTAATATTTATTATTTATTATTATATTTTATTAAAGTATTGACCATTTCACACTAATACTTGACCTTTGATTTTAAAGTAGCAACCTATTCACACTTGCCGACCCTTGTTAAAAGTGTTTTTGGTTATTCTTTGTCATGTGTTGCGTTTTGTTAAGATATACATTGTGATTTTATTATTGCGTCTGCCTCTTGATTGTTGTTATCTGCTCAATCAAGTGCCTTGGTTAAATCTTTTTGTTTGAACCCAAGCGTTTTTGCTATGACACCTTCACCCCATTTTAACCCATAATATTTTTGTGTGTCGTTAAGAATAAATATTTCTAAATTAAGATTTTCTACCATTTTTTTAAATGTGTCCTTTTGTTTTGTTTCCATAATACTTTTTTATTTATTATTATTAAATACGATTGACTAAATCGCATTTAAGAGTTTTGTTTTTAACTCTTAATGTTAGCCATTGTTTTCAACGACTAACCTTAAAAGTTAAAATCTACAATCAATTTACACTATATATGTATTTAATAATATCTATATTATAGCCTCCATATATAACATAATTTGCTAATACTTTTTTAACATCTATTTCTTCTTTATTATCTAATGTTTCTAAAATATTGTTGTAAAGCCCGTCAATGTTATCATTCGCAATGCTATCATAAAATCTTTTTGGGCTATATTTTTTTGTAATATTTAGCTTCCCGTCTTTTATGACAATATTGCTATTGTCTTTTCTATCTAAAATCAAATCTATCAACATTTTAATTTTTTAAACATTTTATTAATCAACGCTTGACTTTTAGCATTGACCCCTTGATATTATATTGCTATAATATCAAGATATCAAGGTTAAAACTATTTACACAATTTTTTACTATCATTAATTATACTTGTTAATATATCATTGCTTAAATCATTTTGGTATTCCATGACTTGACTTGTCATATCATTGACGCCGTCATTGTAGCCGTCATTGTAGCCGTGTTGATATATCTTGTAAATGATAGCTTCTAACACTCCTTGTAAATCACTTGTTGTGAATTCTTGATTATCATTGATAATATCAAGTAAATCATTTTGATATTTAAGCAATACTAACATTTTGTTTTCCATAATATTATTTATTATTATTGTTTTTTAATGACCTTTACAATTAAGCAATCTATTGCTTTAATTGTTATTAAGTATATTATAGCAAAGATTTAGAATTTGTCAAGGGGTATAGAGTAAAAGTTATCCACAAAGATTTAAACACATAAAATGACATTTGTCAAGTAAGAAATAGGGTTGCTTTAAGCAAGCGGGCTCTGGTTGTTACTCCATTATAACTATATATATAAGTTGTTAGTTGTTGTTAGTATAGTTGTTAGTTGGTAGGTGGACTGGTTAGTTGGTAGGGGCTGGTTGGTTGTATTGGTTGTATTGGGCTGGGGGCTGGGATTGTATTCACCCCCCCCTCTCCCCCCGTCACTCCAGAAAATACCATAAACAATACATAAGCAATATATAACAACCAGTAAACAAGTACACTTTACGGGTATAATACACCTGTTAATCAAAAACAGGGGGCTTGTAGGTCATTTAAATGGCTTGTTTTTA
>JAQVTV010000232.1 GCA_028699855.1 Candidatus Izemoplasmatales bacterium
GTAGTTATCTGTGTGCAGGAATCCGACATACGGATCGAGTCCCGCGATGATACAGGAGCGTTCGACCTGCGAGTAAAGAACCCCGTACCCGTAATTCAGCAGGCAGTTGAATCCGTCGCGCGCCGGGTCCCGGCTCCGGCCCTTGAACTTCCATTTCTCTGGCATGATACTGCTGATCGCGTCGAAATATGCCTGCGAGGCCATGCCCTCGATGCCCATGATTGATCCGCGTTTGAAATCAAGCGTTCCTTTCATTTCCTTCAGCGATACGAGCAGGACTTCAAGCCGGGTGATGTACTGTTCGAGCGGTTCTTTCTGTTCGGGCCGGTTCTTCTTCAGGTCTTTGAGCAGATCGACCTGGTCCTCGATCTTCTTTGCTATCCATTCGCGTGCGAGGTAAAAGCCGGTATCCTCGTTCGCCGCTTCAAGCTGGCGGCGGCGGATGAGTGTGGTGCTCCCGAGTTTTGAATGCCACACGCGCCCGTACGGGTTGCCGTGATAATCGAGAAAGATGATGTCGATGTTGTGCTCGATGGCGAACTGGATCGCATCGGTGGTGATCGTTGCGGACGTGGTGATGAGGATGCTGTCAACCTTGTCGGCCGAGACCTCGAAGGTCTTCTCATCGTTCTTCACGAGAAAACAGTTGTTGGATTTCTTCAGGTACGATCCCCGTGTGTTGATGACGAGCTGCATGCGCTGTCGCCTCCATACTCTCCTTTCAGTTGCCTTACTGCACCGAACCCGCGCGAGACGGATTTGCCGATGCCAAGCAGGTCCGGGATCAGGAAATTTGCCTGGAATTTCCCGGTAAAAACCATGACGCTGACATCCTTGAGCCGGTCCTTGCGGAAGTGCACCTGTGCGTCACACTTGATTTGGCCGGGCACATCGTAGTTGAGCGATTTTGCCATCGAGAGAATGTTGCCGGTCAGGATCTTCCGCATAAATTCATCGCGCTCCGGCTTCCCCTTGAGGGTGTAGAACTTCCGGTAGTTCTCCTGGTTCAGCGCGAGCCACGGGGTCGCGAACTCATACGAGTGGATTTTATCCGAGATCCCGAACTCTTCATCCTTCAGCGAGATCCCGCGTTCCACGATCTGGTAGGTGTTCTCCCCAAGCCGGATTTCCTGGTATTCATCGAAGATCTGTTTGAGGACTTCTGCGCCTTCGTTGATTCCTACTACTGTTGGGACGTTACCGATCATCTTGTACTGCACAACCGGGTAACGGTAGATGAATTTGTCCGCGTTGTGCTGGTGGAGCTCCGCGTATTCGTTGAATTTGGTGGCGAAGAAACCCCGGAGTTCGTGGGCGGAGCCGTGGATGGGGCGCGTGGAGCCGAGGGTCAGGGTGAAGGTGTGGAGGATCATATAATCACTGTTCCGCCATCAGCAGGAATGAACCCAGTTTTCTGATCATACCAGATTTTCAATTCATCCTTGCTGATATATCCAATTCCAAGATCGTTTTGGAATAATCGTTTTGCATCTTTTTCAGGAACGGATATGACGTAATCAAGAAACTTCCGCTTGATCTTCTGGAATTCTTTTCTTCGTTCCAGCAGGGGTTTGGATTTTGTCTCCTTGAACTGCTGCCACAATTTCTGTGCCTCCGTATCGCATTCGACAAAGACATCCATCTTTGGGTAATCATTCTGGATTAGATGGAATGTATCGTGAAGATCACCATATTTGAGATACCGGATCATATCGAGACATTTCTCTGCTTCATCATCCGAGTGTAATTCGTTCACTAGGCGGAAATACCGGTCGTTCAAAGAAAGGAATTCCTGTTCATTCACTGTTCTTTTTTCTTCGAAAATCTTCCGGGTTGTCCCCAGAAGGAATGGGGAATAGATCCACGAAGAGTAATTTTTCCCATTATCTGTCAGTGTGATAACCTGCACCTCGCCTCGCTTCTCCTGAGAATTATTTCGGTTACACCGTCCGGCAACCTGATTGATCGAGTCGAGAGGTGCCATGTCCCGGTAAACGATATCGACATCGATATCGACACCCGCTTCGATCAGTTGCGTACTCACGATAATTTTCCGGGATTTATTGTCGGGATCGCGGATATCCCGGATCCTATTTAGTCTCTCTTGAGGGATTAGGTGAGTCGATAAGAATGTATATTCTGTATCAGATGCCGGATTCAAAGCTAATTCGGTGTATACTTTTTCTGCGGATTTGATGGTGTTAAGAACGATCAGGAAATCTTTTTCGGACTCGTTCTTTATCCTGCTCTGGATTTCCGGGATAAAAACTTGAATCGGGCAGGGTTCAGCATTAAATGTAAGAACCACCCGGTCCAGTTGAGAGAAATAATCTCTTTTCTTCGATGCAAGTTCTTTAATCTCTCCTTCTTTCCTCTCATCGAAGATCAATGGCTGTGTAGCGGTTACGAATACCACCCGGATATTCAGGCACCGGGCGAGTGTCTGGAGCACATCATGGAATAAAAGCCAGTAATGATGAGGAATCGACTGGACTTCGTCAAGAATGATTATTGCATTGGCTATCGTGTGGAATTTCCGTACCGCCCGGTTCTTGTTGGAGATA
>JAQVTV010000233.1 GCA_028699855.1 Candidatus Izemoplasmatales bacterium
CACTTCTCCGTCGGGATAATATTTCGGACCTTCGGGAATCATCTTTTTGATGTCTTCAAGCAAATGGTCGACGTGTGTGCCGGTCAATGCCGAAATCGCAAAGACTCCGGCGAACGCAAAGCGTTCCTTATAGACTGCCACCGCTTTTTCCAAACGCGGAAAATCCTTGATGGCATCGAGTTTGTTTATGATTAGGAATACCGGTGTCTGGATCGTCATCAAAGTTTCAATGATTTCGAGATTGCTTTGTTTGATGTCGTCGAACGCATTGATGAAAAACAGAACCAGATCGACGGATTTGATCGTGTTAACAGCTGATTTGCTCATGTATTCGCCAAGTTTGGTCTTCCCGTGATGGATACCGGGCGTGTCGAGAAAAATGAGTTGTGAAGTCTCATCGTGATAGATTCCCGAGAACACATTGCGGGTCGTCTGCGGTTTGTTGGTGACAATCGCGATCTTCTGCTTGAGAATCTGGTTCAAAAACGTCGATTTTCCGACGTTGGGTTCGCCGATGATGGCAATGAAGCCCGAACGGAACATCACAAGTCCTCTTTTGAGAATCCGAAGGGCAACAGATCGCGGTTGATGAAGGTCTTCGTCGCTTTAGTGTTATTGACCAGGACGACTTCTGCTTCAGGCTCCATCAGCTCGCGCATCACTTGCCGGCATGATCCGCATGGGGATACGAAATAATCATGGTCGGTGTAGATATAGATGCGTTGGATGTCTTCTTTGCGGACGCCTTCGGAATAGGCCGAAAACAGCGCGCTGCGTTCAGCACAGTTCGCAAGACCATAGGCCGCGTTTTCCACGTTGATGCCTTGAAATAACCGACCGTCTTTCAGTTCCACGATGGCGGATACGGGAAAACGGGAATAGGGGGCATACGCGTGGGTGAGATTGTGGATGAGTCGTTCAATGATTTTTTCCATATCGATTACCTCTGGTAGGGAGTGAGTGAAAGAATGGCTTGTTGCAAGGCGATCATCACTTGTTCGTCCTTGGGTTCTTCATGGTCATATCCCAGACAATGCAAGAAGCCATGGAGCGCCAAGAAGGCGATTTCGCGCAACTCGGAATGGTTGAGCGCCTGTGCTTGGGCTTTGACGTGCGGAAGCGAGATGAAGACATCGCCGAGTTCATCCAAAGAATCGGTGTTTTCAAAACTGAGGACATCTGTCGCGCGGTCGATGCCACGATACGTGCGATTGAGGGTGTGGATTTCTTCTTCCGTCACCAAGATGATGTTGATGATCGCTTTTTGCGGCATCTTCAAGTATTGATAAGCCGTTTTCAGCGTTTTTTTGATGGGCCGTTTCCACTTTGAAAGCGGGTCCATCGTTTGATTGATGAGATTAATGACGAGCATCTTCGAACCTCTGAATGATCGTTTGGACTAGCGGGTGGCGCACGACATCGATCTTATCGAAGTACAGGATGCCGATGTCTTCGACGTCATGTAATATCTTCGATGCCTTGACCAGTCCCGAAAGGACGCGGTCCGGCAAATCGGATTGCGTGATGTCGCCTGTGACGATCATTTTCGAACCAAAGCCGAGTCGGGTCAAGAAGAGTTTCATTTGATTGATCGTGGTATTTTGCGCTTCGTCGAGGATGACATAGGCATTCTCGAGTGTCCGGCCGCGCATATAGGCCAGAGGCGCGATCTCAATGATGCCTTTATCGATGTATTCTTCCGTTTGACGGACACCGAGGATTTCATACATCGCATCATACAACGGGCGAAGATAGGGATCGACTTTCTCCTTGAGGTCTCCAGGCAAGAAACCGAGGTTTTCTCCGGCTTCCACCGCCGGACGCGTGAGCACCAGACGCTTGATCTGGTTATCTCTGAGTTTCTTAAGGCCGAGCAGGACGGCCAAGTACGTTTTTCCGGTACCCGCAGGACCGATGCCGAAAATCAATGTGTGTTTTTCCATCATTTCCAAATAGCGTTTCTGATTCAACGTTTTCGGATAGATCGGTTTGCCTTGCAAGGTCTTGATGATTTCGCGGCGTGACAGATACAACTCCAGTATCGTCTCGTCATCGATTTCTGGTAATACATGAAAGATGTAGATGATATCCCGCTCCTGAAAGGCGATGTTGCGTTTCACGAGCGCCATCATGATGTTAAAGGTGCGTTTGATCATATCGATCTTCGCTTCATCCTTGGTATCGAGCAAGATGTGGTGCTGATTGTTGAAGATGGGAACTTCGAACCATTCAGAAAGGAGCTTGATGTAGCGCTCATTGACGCCAAAAAGCTGAACCATTTCCGAAACGTTCGCCAAATTGAGATCGAGTTGGGTCAAATCCACCATGTTCTTGTCATCACATCCTTTCTTTACATTATATCATAATTCTTGAAAAATCCCCTGATAACGGGAAAAAAAACACTTCATCGGATGAAGTGCTTTCAGTCATTACTTGCTCTTGCGTCCTTGATTCTGACGCTGTTTCAACTTCTTTGAAACACTCGGTTTCAAATAGTATTCACGCTTACGGGCTTCAGCCAAGGTCCCAGCGCGAGAAACGTCACGCTTAA
>JAQVTV010000234.1 GCA_028699855.1 Candidatus Izemoplasmatales bacterium
CACCTTGAAATCCATATCGCCGAAATGGTCTTCCAATCCTTGAATATCGGTAAGGATTGTGTAATGATCGCCTTCTTTGACCAATCCCATCGCGATTCCCGCCACATGCGCGGTGATGGGGACTCCAGCAGCCATGAGCGCCAATGAGCCTGCGCAAATGGTCGCCTGTGAGGAAGACCCGTTGGACTCGAGAATTTCTGATACGATGCGAAGTGCATACGGAAACTCATCTTCGGATGGCAATACCTGGAACAAGGCACGTTCGCCCAAAGCGCCATGACCGATTTCTCTTCTTCCCGGTCCCATGTAGCGCCCAGTCGATCCCACGGAGTATTGGGGGAAATTATAGTGCAACATGAAGCGTTTGCCTTCTTCGATGGAGACACCGTCGATGATCTGTGCTTCACCCAGTGCGCCCAACGTGACCGTTGCCAACGCTTGCGTCTGTCCTCTGGTGAAAAGCGAGGAACCATGCGTCCGTTCGAACAAATCGATTTCGGCATCCAGTTGGCGCAACTGATCCACGCGACGTCCGTCGGGACGGATCTTGTCTTTTGTGATGAGTCGACGCACTTCATTGACTTGGACCTCTTCGAGAATTTGATTGACAAATTTGATGTTCGTCTCGATCTCTTCGCGATCCAAGCCCGCTTTTTTATAGTCTTCCGTCAATCGTTCGCGAATTTCGTTTTCGATGGCTTCGATTTTATGTTGACGCTCGAGTTTATCCACAGTCGAAATCGCCTGGACGATTCTGCCTTTTTCCAAGCCCATGACCGCTTCGCGAATCTCATCGGAAGGTTGAATGAGCGTGACTTCGATTTTCGGCTTGCC
Source organism: Candidatus Izemoplasmatales bacterium (assembly GCA_028699855.1). Taxonomy (GTDB): domain Bacteria; phylum Bacillota_I; class Bacilli_A; order Izemoplasmatales; family Hujiaoplasmataceae; genus JAAYZB01. Next base: position 835 of record JAQVTV010000234.1, read on the forward strand.
GACAGCTTGAATGATAGTCTCCTGGAAAGCGACCAATTGCTTGATCTGCTCGTGAGCAAAAAGGATGGCTTCCAATATGACTTCCTCGTTGACTTCTTTCGAACCGGCTTCGACCATATTGATGGCATCTTTCGTTCCCGCAACTGTCAAATCCATTTCCGACAAAAGCATCTGCTCGGCAGAGGGATTCAAAATGAACTGCCCTTCAATCAGCCCGACATGAACACCGGCCACTGGTCCGTTGAACGGAACGCCGCCAATGCCCAAAGCAAGCGATGAACCGAGCAGTGATGCCACATATGCCGAATAATCCGGATTTGCAGACATCACCGTATTGATGACTTGAACCTCGTAGCGAAATCCTTCTGCGAATAAAGGTCTCAACGGCCGATCGATGGCTCTCGATGTCAAAATCTCTTTTTCTGTGGGTCGACCCTCGCGACGCAAAAATCCTCCTGGAATTTTCCCCGCGGCATAAAGCTTCTCCTGATACATGACCATCAAAGGAAAGAAGTCCTGAGAAGACGGCTCCTGACCGATGACCGCAACCGACAGAACTGCCGTATCTTCATAGCGTACCAGACACGCTCCGGTCGCTTGTTTGGCCAAATGATTAGTTTCAATCGTGATTTTTTTGCCTGCTAACTCAAAGTGAAACATGTGTTTGTCTTCCATATATATCCTCATTTCTCTCAAAAAATAGACTTATCTCAATAATTATATCATATCATAGACATTTCTTCGAATTTTCTTCGAAATTAAAGCACCCATGGAATGGGTGCTAAGTAAGTAGCTATCGACGCAATCCTAATTTTTGAATCAACGCTTGATAACGCTCAACAGATACGGATTGGAGATACTTTAGCATACTCCGTCTTTTTCCGACCTTGATCAGTAGGCCTCTGCGGGAATGAAAATCATGTTTGTGAAGTTTCAGATGCTCGTTCAACGTCTTGATTTCTTCGGTCAAGAGCGCGACTTGAATCTCGGGCGAACCCGTATCTCCCTCTTTTGTGCCAAACTCCGTAAGAATTTCTTTGATGCGTTCTTTGGTGAGTGCCATGTGTGTGTTTCCTCCATTTTTTTGTCTTACCCAGATCCACAAAAGACGTTGGAGTGTCGTCAATTCTAGGTCAGGGCGCGACGTTTATTATACCATAGCGTCTATCACGATGCAAGCATTATTTCTCCAACTCGCCCCAAAGACCATCAAGGATATCCGCCAAGGACTCTGTCACATATTGGGCATAGGATCGCAAGCGAGGGAAGATGATGGCTTTATCTTTCGACGTGGAAGTCATACTCCGGGCATATTCGCGATAACAGGTTTCCCGATCCTTGATTTCGAGATCAGCGAAGGGATCCTTCTTGAACGCGGATAAGATCGCTTTCAGATCGTAACTCCCGTTCTGATCGGGATGATACAAGTTATAGGTCGAAGCTTCCTGTTTGCTATATCCCAAAGCTTGATAAAAAGCATAATCGTTCTTCACAAGCAATAACAAATCAAACAAGCGCGCTTTGATAGCGTCGATTCGCGACGCATATTCAGGGAACAGACGGATCCATTCATCCATACGTTCGATGATGAAATCCTGGCGGAAGACAACGACACTGCCATCGCCTTCGGGAATCGCCTCCAGCAATTGTTCAATTAATGCTTTCCGATGATCCTCGTTCGTTGTGATCAGCGCATCAACATGCCTCAGCGCAC
>JAQVTV010000235.1 GCA_028699855.1 Candidatus Izemoplasmatales bacterium
CTACGTTCTTCTTCATTTTCCTGACTTTTCTTTTGTTGTATCTATTCGGTGTTCCCATGGAGATCGATGATGTCGTCAGAACGTTCGATGAACCGGAATATCAAAATTTCTTCCGCGGCTTTCTTTTAGTTTGGGGCATCGGTGTTTTCGTGAATCTCATCCTCATCTTTGTGACGCGATTTCAAAAACCAAGTACCTCCGTCTATCTCATGCAAAATGCCGATTTTGAGCGGGTCGTATATGTGGAAGACAAAAAGAAACGCATCTACATCGCACCTGATCGTGCGATCACTCTCGATCCAAAACTTCCCAAACCCGTGATTGAATCACATCATGATTCAATCAAGAACATCCTGAATGAATATCTGTTCTTCGTCCGTCTGGCCGATCGTGAGGACTTGAAAATCAAGAACCGCATGCGATCGATCAGGATCAAATCGACCACAAAAAAAGGCTTCTCCTACGAAGAGCGCGTCTACACCTTGCGTCTCAATGATTCCGGAGAATTGATGCGGTACCATGAGATGATTAGTTCCGGGTCCAAACTCAGCCATCAAACCAGTGGATTTTACCGTTATGACGTGAGTGATGTCAATCTCAATGTCCGGCCCCTCATCGATCCCGTCATCCAAAGATTGATTATGGAATAAAAGGGCGCATTCGTGAAGCGAATGCACCCTTTTTAATTGATTTCACCGAGGATCCGACGGACATTCGTGGCCCCTTGCTCGATCGCGTGCACTTCATGGTTCACCACGTGCACAAACGCGGGGATCCCAGTCACGTGGATACGCGGGTCGATGTCTTCTGAATACTGAATGGAAACCAGATACACCCGGTCCGTCGAGAGAACCATCAGTTTTGCCAGCACTTCGCCTTTCACGTCGAGACACGCCGTGCAACTCGAACTATAAAAGTAGAGATAATAGTCTTCTTCTGGTTGTGAAAGCTGTTGGGATGTCTCCGACAGGATGAGTTGGGGAAATTGATGGTAATCATAAGTGTTCGTTGTCAACGTGATCGGGATCAAAGTGGTTCGACCGCAACCGGATAGCAGGACGATCAGGAAGAGCAACAAAGGGATCAGTAGGATTCTGCGTTTCATATCATCGCCTCACAACCATTATATCATGTTCGTTAATGATGAAATAGTTAAACGGCTGTCAGGAAATACATCAGTCTTCGATCATCGCTTCGGATTCACCGAAATGGCGTAAGGAGAAGAGTCGACGCCACGTCAGATTGATGGCAATCGCCACCAAACCCCATTTGATGAGATTGAACACGCCAAAAATCTCCGCGACCGTCTTGAACGGCATCGTCATTTTGTAAATGATCGGCAAATTCACATACGCGTTGTACAAGGTCATCACGATGACCGTGAAAATGACGCCGAGAACGCTGACAACGATGAATTTCCAATTGTTTTTCCGATGTTCAAAATCAATCATCCGGATCATGATCGCCATCGGCAGCAAAAACACCATCGTCGCGATGAAGTTCACGCCTTCGTCGAGAAACAATATCAGCGGAGCCGATCCCGGCATGAAGACATGAATGAAGTTCGTGATCAATGACACGATCGCCGCCGTCTTGAAATCAAACCACAACAACGTCATGAAGATGACCAATCCCGAGAGTTCCACTTTGAGAAATGGCGCAGCCGGCATGATCGGGACACTGAGCAACATCAATGCGCTCGACAGACCGATCAAGATACCTAAAAATGCCAACTTGCGCGTCGATAATCCGCGAATCTGTTTCTGCTTCTTGTGGATCAGAAATGACACCAACAGGATCAACACATACACTGCCAATATCACGGAATTAACCATCAAGATATTCTTGAAACTACCGTAATGCGTCCGAGTGAAACTTCCGCTTTCCTGATACTCGGTCAAAGTGTCGCCCACATAATAAACGCTCGAGAAGGTGTAATTTTCATCTTCGAGTGCCAGGGTCACAACATAGGTCGTCGCACCAATGCCATCTCCAAGCGTCAGCGTACTTTGATAATAATCAACGCCTGCGACCTCAAGCGTCACAGTTTTCGCACTTCCGTCCGTTTCAAGAGGAAATTTCGCCGTGAGCGTACCATCGGGTTTGATTTTCCCAGAGCGTGCATCATCGGCAGAAATCTCCATAAACGTGACATCGTTGTCCATGGTAGCCAATGCGAAAGAAATACCGCTGATGATGAATGCCAACATCACCACACCCATCACGATACTGCGGCGATTGGTCGTTCCGGCCTTTTTGGAAAAATGTGCAAGCAGCCATAAAAGACCTACTGCAAAGACCATTGCAATCAAAGTGATAATGTAAATCGTTGTGTCTGACATATGAACCTCCTATAAAAAATGCCCTCATTCGAGGGCATGAAAAAACACGGTTGTGTTTCATCGACTTCTCTCATCCAGACTGTACTGTCGGTTTAGGAATTTCACCTAATCATGCATATGCTCGCGGACTGTGACCGCCGGTAGGGAATCGCACCCTGCCCCGAAGTTGGTGATTTAATTTTTCTTCATTCATTATACAA
>JAQVTV010000236.1 GCA_028699855.1 Candidatus Izemoplasmatales bacterium
TGTCGACTTGCGATCCACGGTCACATCATCGAATCCGGAAATGGTGGGTGCCAAATCAACGGTCGTGACGATTGTTGTGGGAGCCAAAGTGGTGGGTGCTATCGTGGTGGGTAATAATGTAGTGGGTGCTTGAGTCGTTGGCGCCAATGTAGTGGGTACCAATGTCGTTGGAGCCAAAGTGGTGGGCGCTTGCGTCGTCACGTTATCACACGCGACAATGCCGAACATCAACACGCAAGCGAGTGCGGCAAACAATAATTTTTTCAAAATAATCTCTCCCATTCTTATGAAGAATCTGATTTCATATTAACAGCCTTTCTGGGACTGTCTCGTGATTTAGCCTATTATATATCAATTCAATGACAAAAACAATAGTGAATATGGAATTATCATGCATGAAATCTCCCTCGCAATTGAAACGATCATACCATAAAAAATGATAATCTTGCGCGTAGATTCTACAAATATCCATAAAAATTCTGATGATGTTCTCCACATCAATACTGAATCTTCGTTTCTCTCAGTTGAATATGGTGTACAACCACCACGCTATATGGTATACTCTATCATGCACTTTTCACTAAGCGAGGTCGACCATGAAAATTTGTTTTACTCACAAGAAAGTGATGTGTTTGTCACTCATCCTCATCTTTTTCCTAGGTTTTATTGGATGTAGAAATCGCAGTACCACAGAAAGCCCCACGACAAGCGTCATCACGACGCATTATTCGACAACCATACAACCCACAGAATCATCCACCTCGGTGTCGATGACCCATATCCTACCGACGCTGCCTCCCACCACGATTTCCCCCACCACGATTCATCCCGAAACGACTTTCACGACTACCTATATCACAACAACCGTTTCGACCATCACAACGCACCCCCATACCATCGCGCCGACGACGATCATCACAACGACAACCCAAACACCTACCGAAACAACGACCCAATTATTTGATCGGATGCTCACAATCGTCATACCTTCCAAGACGACATATGAAATCAATGAAACCATCGATTTATCCGATATGATCGTACGTTACTCCGACGAAACCCAAACGGTGATTGAACTGACAAGCGATGAATATCAGATCGATACCATCGATATGTCCACCTACGGTTCCAAAGCCATCATCGTGAGATATTTGGACTTATTCAACTTTTTTAATATTACCGTACATCTTCCAGATTATTATCGAAGTGCAGAATCGAAAACCGGTGAAAACTTAAAAGCGGCTCTCAACGCGATTGTCCGCGCATCCTTTTACAATTCCAGCTACTCCGAAGCGATAGCGGTATTGCAAGAATCGGACCGCGACCCCAATAATGCCAATAATATCATCCTGCTTTATTCCGAGCCATCGGTCAGTCGAACCTGGGATTCAGGTTCGACATGGGATCGTGAACACGTATGGCCCAGGTCACTTCTGGGAATGGCTCCACCGTCCGCCTCCACGAGAAATCCCGCCACTGATGTTCATAATCTCAAACCCTCTGTGCCGAGCGAAAACAAAAGCCGGGGCAATAAGTATTTCGACTACTCCACGACGACTCAAAGTTATTCGCCTCCGAGCAATGTCCGGGGAGATGTCGCGAGAATCTTGTTCTATATGGTGATCATGTATGAGTCTTCATCCTATGATCTCGAACTCGTCAATCACGCACCCTCAACCTATCAAATGGGGTTGCTGAGTTCCTTGTTGGCATGGAATTTCGAAGATCCGGTCAATGACTTCGAACGAAACCGTAACGATGTGATTCAGTCTTATCAAAATAATCGCAACCCCTTCATCGATTACCCGCATTTCGCGACATTGATTTGGGATAATTAAGAAAAAGCTCTCGTTCAGGAGAGCTTTTTTATTATAGATGATGACTAAACCTTTTGAACCTCAGCTACCGGATTGCCTTCTGTTTTCTCTTTTTTTTCCGGCAAGATCAAATTCAGGATAATACCCACGATAGCTGCCAAAGACATTCCGGTGAGTCCCCCGGCCGCATTAATGGGAATCTCGGCTCCACCCAAGCCGACAACCAACATCGTCGCAACGATGATGAGATTTCGCATTTCACCCAGATTGACTTTTGCCTTTACCAAGACTTTGACGCCATTCCCTGCGATCAATCCATAAAGGACGATGGTCATTCCACCAATGACCGCCGAAGGAATGCTCATGACAAATGCCTGAACATAACCAAAGAATCCAAGCAATACCGCAAAGATTGCTGCAAGTCCGGTCACATATACCGAGCCTACCCGCGTCATCGCTACAACACCGGTGTTTTCGCCATAAGTCGTATTGGCGGGTCCGCCGATGGCGGCACTGACAAATGTCGCGATTCCGTCTCCGAGCAAAGTCTTGTCGAGTCCGGGATCGGTGAAGAAATCTTCACCCGTGATCTCGCCAAGAACTGTATGGTCACAGATATGTTCGGCAATCGTGACAAAAGCGATCGGCAAGAACATCAGTGCGGCATCAAAGTCTAGTCGATAGGTCCCGAGAAATGAGAAATTCGGGATTTGGAA
>JAQVTV010000237.1 GCA_028699855.1 Candidatus Izemoplasmatales bacterium
CGTGCTTTGGGTCTGGCAGACTGTGATCGGATGCATGGCTTGATCAAATTCTAACTCGCCTGCAAAAAGCATGATATCAAACCGCTTCTCGGTGTGATGATCACAATCAAATCGGATTTGATTCAGGAGCAGGGCATGCTTTTGTTCGCCAAGAGTCCCAAGGGGTATCAGCAATTGATAGAGATTTCATCCAGACTGGCCTTGAGCGAAGAGATAACCCGCCTTGAATCATTGCCATCGAAGATGGAAGAAGTCATCGCGATCGCCTTGGTGGACAGCGGTGATTTTTACCATACGTTATGGAGTAAGGATCTAACCAAGGCCCAGACGTTGATTGCACATGTTCAAACGGTCTTCCCCCACTTCTATCTCGGCGTGGATCTCAACCATTTTGCGATTGAGACGCATATTATCCCCGTCCTCAAAGGCTTGCATCCCACAGTGATCACCCATCAGGTATTGTATGAGGATCACAGCGATTCGCTGGCCTATAAATATGTCCGTAAAATTTTGGGTGTCGATAGCCATATCGAAGATGATCTATTGAATCAAGAAGAAGATTACGATCTGAAAACACCTGATACGCTGACTGCGATGTATCGCGAGTATCCGGAATTCGTGCGTGAAACACAAGCCATGGTGGATTCGGTGGACATCGCTTTTGATTTTGATCGGAGGATTCTTCCGAAGTATCCCGTTCCTGATTCGCATACAGCGGATGATTACTTGCGCGCACTGACGCACAAGGGTTTGGAAAAACGCCTGAGGCTTGTCCAAAAAAGGAAAAAATCACACGAGGAATACCGACAGCGTTTGGATTTCGAACTTGGAGTCATTCGCTCCATGGGTTATTCCGATTACTTTCTGATTGTGTGGGATTTTGTCCTTTACGCCAAGAAAAACGATATTTTGGTGGGTCCGGGAAGAGGATCCGGAGCAGGATCTTTGGTGGCTTATGTGCTCGGAATCGTGGATGTCGACCCTATGGAATATGAGTTGTATTTCGAACGCTTTTTGAACCCGGAACGCATCACCATGCCGGATCTGGATATGGATTTTCCGGATGACAAACGCGACCAGGTGATTCAATACGTCAAAAACAAATATGGACAAGCCCACGTCACGAGCATCGTGGCTTTCGGCACGTACCAAGGGAAAAGCGCTTTACGCGATCTGGCGCGAGTCATGAACGTACGCGATATCGTCGTTGACGAGCTGACGCGTTATGTGGACGAGGAACAAAATTCCATCGAGGAGTTCATCAAGCATCAACCGGATAAATATCAAGCGCTCATGTGCAATCCGGAAGTCAATCAACTCTTTTCCATTGCCCGAAAGATGGCCGGGATTCCCAAACACGTTTCGACGCATGCGGCAGGCATCATCATCACGGATATTCCGATCACGGAGTATGTCCCTGTGCAAAAAGGTTTGCTCGACATGTGGCAAACGCAGTATGAGGCCACTGATCTGGAGCTCATGGGACTTTTGAAAGTGGATTTTCTGGGCATCCGGAATTTGACCATTATCGATCGCGTGACGGATTTGATTAAAGAAGATCACGGCTTCAAGATCGATATGTATAAGCTACCGCGCGATGATCAGCCCACCTTTGAACTTTTGCAGAAGACGCGAACAATCGGTATCTTTCAACTCGAATCGCCCGGGATGATGAATTTGATCCGGAAAATGCAAATCCGCAATTTTGATGATATCGCGGCGTGCATCGCGTTGTTCCGACCGGGTCCGATGGAGAATATCCCACAATTTCTGCGCCGACGCAATCACGAGGAAAAGATCGAATACCTCCATCCCGACCTTGAACCGATCCTGTCATTGACGCATGGGATCATCGTCTATCAAGAACAAATCATGCAGATTGCCAATGTGTTCGCGGGGTATTCACTCGGTGAGGCGGATGTCTTGCGCCGTGCGATGAGCAAGAAGAAAGAAAGCGTATTGGTGGAGGAGCGCGAGCGTTTCGTGAACAAATGCGCCGAGAAAAATCATGCGCCGGCTTTGAGCAACCAAATCTATGACTATATTGTCAAATTTGCGAATTATGGGTTTAACAAAAGCCATTCTGTCGCTTACGCGCTGGTGGCGTATTGGATGAGTTATCTCAAGGCGAACTATCCCAATTATTTCATGACGGTGCTCATGGACTTTGCGATCGGATCCCAAGTGGCGACAGCCAATTATATGCAAGAATGTCGGAAAATGGGCATTCATATCTTGCCTCCACGCATCAATCAATCCCATAAAACCTACAAGGTGGAGGGGAACCATCTCCGTTATCCTTTTTTGGGAATCAGAAATATCGGCCAACAAGTCGCGGAAAAGCTGGAAGTCATGAAGGCAGAAGGACCCTTTCTCGATTTCATCGATTTCATGCGACGCGGAAGAGAACTGAATACCAACGTGATTGAATCTCTGATCATGGTCGGTGCTTTCGATGATTTCTCGGAGTCCAAACAAACCTTGATGGAAAACCATCGTCAAATCGCCCAGTCGTTGAATCTGGAAGCGGA
>JAQVTV010000023.1 GCA_028699855.1 Candidatus Izemoplasmatales bacterium
CTGCCAAAGTCGTAAACGTCAGAATCACCAGTGAATCGAGCTGAATACCTTCTTGGAGCTTGCGGATCACGCGTTCGGTCAACACCGATGTTTTTCCGGATCCCGCACCGGCACTCACCAGGATGTTTCCACCTTCATGCATGATCGCCTTCTGTTGGGAGGAAGTGAAATGGCTGATATCACGCTTCATCGTCTTCACCCGCCTCCACATCCCCATCATCCGCGCTTTGCGTGACATAACAAATACTGTCATATGGGCAATATTGACAACTTTTGGAGCGTGTTCCCGCAATTTTCGGTGGTTGAGGCCGAACAGAAAAATCGCCGGATCCGATCCGATCGATTGCTTGATCGATCAGTATGGCGACATGGCTTTCAAGATCATTCATCTCTTGCGGATCCACAATGCGTTGATTTTTATATAACCCACCATCCACTTTCCAGCGAACCCCTTTGATCCATCCTTCGGGAGCGAAGCGTTCGATGAGTTCTTTATCGCCGATGAGTCGTCCGTCGAATTGCATGACGTCTTTGATGGGCGTATCGGTTTTTGACGCTGAGATGCGACCGAGTGGCAAGGGCAAGTAAAAGATGCCGAAGATCGGTGCGCGTTTGAATGATTCATTGTGGTGGAGCAAATACATATAGAAAGGCAATTGAACGTCCACACCCCGAGTGAAATCATCGATGTTGAAGGTCTTCTTTCCCGTCTTGTAATCCATCAGCACCATCGAAGGATGCTCACGTGTCTCATCGGCCATTATCCGGTCGATCGTTCCCTTGATGATGAACCTAGGGTGGTTGGGTGCTTGAAACGAGAAGGACCATTCATGAGCGACTTCGCGAAAACAGGTATGTTCATGAAACTCATTGAGCGTCTGATGGACATCTTTGAAGCGTTGCATGAATGCTTCGAGAAACAAGCGGTATTGCCCTTGATTCACATCAGGAGATTGGACCCGGAGACTTTCAAGCAACATATCGAATGATACATCATCCGGATTGATGGATTGTTCCAACAATCGATGAGCGATATTTCCGAACACCAGCTCGGATGATTCTGTTTGAGGTTTTAATCTGAAAAGCGATTGGAGCAAAAATGCGAACGGACATTGATAGTACCGCGACAAGGACGTAGCGGAGAGCGTGATCGAGGGTTCAATCAACGCTGACAAGGTATCGCGATCGATTCCGGAAAACTGGAAATGGTAGGTGTCCAGTTCATCATGAAAGGTTTTCGCGTAGGTGGCATATTCTGCTTCAAGCGTACCGTAATGGATCATTTTATACCGCATCTTCGCATAACGAAGCCGATCCATATTCGGTGAATAGAATGCATGGAGTTCTGGAAAACGAGGTTCGCTATGAATCACTTGACGCTCTATTTCCAACTTGATGTGACGTTTTGGAATGCCTTTATCAACCCGGGACATCGTCAAGATCAATCCAGGGATCACACGAAGCGTACTTTCCAGTTCCATGATTCTTGCTTGATATTTCTCTCTTTGACTGGGCCATTGGATCGCTTCTTGTTCGGACACTGACAACAAGGTCGTTGGTTTCGAGGCTTGGAAAAAATCCTCATTCACGTTCATCACGATGGACGTCTGATACTTCCGATTCGCTTGGAGATTCGGGAGCAACGCGATAGCGTCCGGACGAGATGGCGGAGAAATCACGGTTTGTTCTATGAGAAAGCGGAGAAAATCTGGATGCTTCAACAACCTTTCCTTTCCATACGTGTTAATCAGATCCAAGACTTTGATCCGCACAGGGAAGTCAGCGTTGTTGTGTGTCAGTAACGCTGCTTCAAAATCAGCAAATGCTTTTCGAGGATTCTCTTGAACGATTCTCATCCATTCAATCACAAACGGATAACGCGCGATTTGAACGGGACGCGCCACATGAACAGGAATCTTCGTATCTTCAAACATGCGTCGCAACGTATCATCATCGGTAGGAGTCGTATTCATGATCGCGATACTTCCGGGCATGGTGCCGCTTTCGAGAAGATTGATGACAGTACGATACACCATCATAATCTCTTGGTCTTTGTGCGCGCACATGAAATAAGGCACAGCGGAAATTTCGAGTTCATCGATGATACGCAATGATCCAATGTGTCGTTTGTCCCACTCGATCGGGATGTGGTTGATCCAGAATATGGGCCGTTTCGCCATGGAAGTCTGGGAGAAAAACGATACATGCTTTCTTTCCATCAGGTCCATTTTCATGTCGAGATAATAATCAATCCTCTTGGAAATACCGCGATGTTTCTCCTCGAGGTAATCGAGCATCCCGATGACATCGACGGCGTGGGGATAGGGGAGACGATACTTATCCTCCAAATAAAGCAATCCGCCATATCCCACCTGCGGGAGGAGATCTGCGGATTGACGCACACGGAAAGGGACGAGCTGACATTGCTCGCCATAGGCGTGTGATATCCGATCATGATCGATTTTTGATGACACTACAAGCGCGTGATTGGGAATGTCTTTCAATGCTTCGATGATGAAATTCATGCCATGTCCTTACCCATCGGTATGATGTGTTGGTATCTTATATGAAAGTACCATATTTAGCGGAAAATATCAAGGAACCTCAAAGAAAAGCATAAAGAAAAAAAGGCCCTTGAGAGCCTTTCTTTGCGACTTATTCGATGGAAATGTACTTTTTGGCTTTGACATTGGTTCCTTCTTTAGGCACGAAGAGCTTAAGGATACCTTTGTCATATGCGGCTTTGATGTCCTTTTCGGCGATATCATCACCCACATAGAACGAACGCGCAGCACTGCCCAGGAACCGCTCTCTGCGAATGAAATGACCATTCTGTGTCTCATCCGCTTCTTCAATCTTGGCCTCGATGGTCAGATAACCCTTGTCCAAACTGATCTTGATATCATCCTTGCCATAACCCGGTACATCGATATCAAGTTCATAGCCTTTTTCGACTTCCTTGATGTCCGTGCGCATGCAGCCTTGCGACGTGGGCATTCCATTACGATTGAAGAATCCGTCAAACAAGTCATCAAAAATCGATAAGTCATTCCTTCTTTTAATCAAACTGTTCATCATATAACCTCCTAGATAGAATAATTGGTTGGTTTAGCACTCGTTAACCTCGAGTGCCAACTTTATTATATCATATCTGTTAGCACTGTCAAGCGTCGAGTGCTAAATGTTATATGAAAACGTTTTCACATTGATGTCACTCGATTGTTATGAATCCAGCGTCCTTCTTCCTTCGTTTCGTTCAGGCAAACATGATGATATGTGGGAAAAACATCAACAAGAACCCGATGGTGCACATGATGACGCCACCAGCGAGTTGCGCGTACTTGTGATACTTGGTTGATATCCCCGTGACTCTCAACGTGAACACGGCGATCATGAAGACAACGAGATCGTCGAGGAGAAAGAAAAAGATGTAGATGAGGATATAGAGATAATATTCAAACGATGCGAGTTGGTTGTAGGCGAGAATTTGCGTAAATAAAAGCGGTAACGCGGCCGAACACGCGACCTCGAGAATGTTCACGGAGACGGCAAGGATGATGATTCCGACCATCGCCGGGAGAAGATATTGAGTCGTGACGATTTTTTGGACTCGGTCAAAAATCCGACGACGCTGCTTCTCGTTTGTCACATCGCATCCTTCATCGCGCTTTTTCAGTTTACGCAAAAATCGATAGATCGAACCCAATCCGAAAACCAAAGCAAAACCCGCGATCAAGATGCGAATCCATGTGATTCCCGTCACGTATAAAGCGATGTTCAACCATGAGAACATGATGAAAAAATAGACGATCGCAGACGTGACGAGAAAAGTCAAACCCAATATCCACATCCGAACCCTGTTTTTCATGCCAACCAGCATGGTAATCAAAAACAATAAAATCCACATCGCACACGGATTGAAACCATCGACGATTCCAATGACCACGGCAGCGAGAGACAACGACAAAGAGTCGATCGGAACCGCGCCGATCAGCGGCAAGATGACATAATCTCCAGGAGAAAAACGGATGCTTTCAATGAGTGAAGGGTCGATATCTTCCCCATCAATGATCATTTGGACGACATCGACATATTCCCCTTCAAGATATCGATTGTACAATGACAAGATATCGACCTGGGTCTGCTCGGAGAAACCCACCAGCATCACACCGCCGATGACGATCATCGGCGTCATCGCATGACGCTTCTCGAAAACCGTGCGCACTTCGTTGAACAAAGCGGTATTTTCGGCCATTTTGACATCATATGCGTTTAATTCAAAGAACGGTTCGCTGATGGCAAGCGCATCCAAAAAGGCTCTGGCATCTTGACAATGCGTGCATGACTCGTCATAGAAATAATGAACGACGATCGGAGTTGATGCTTTGACTGGATGGATGAACGATAATCCGACAAGCATCAAAAAGATCGATACGAGCAAAGGTCGCAAGATCCGGCGTTTCATATGGAAAAGATCCTTTGAAGTTGTTTAAGGGATTTTTCGCCAATAATGCGTTGCGTCTCTTGATGATCGATATAGACCACCAAAACCGGAAGCGTGGAGCCGACGGCGAATTCCTTGACGCGTTCTGGTTCTTCATCATAATCGATGATCGTGATATCCACATCTGTCTGATGCGCAAAAAAAGCCCGATATCGCTGAAGCATGATCAAGCATGCGGGACACCATTTCGCACTGATGAGATAACATTTCATCAGCTCGCCACCTTCTTCAGCACCGTGACGAATTGGTCGATATCGCTTTCGGTCGTGAGATGTGACAGCGAGATCCGTATGGATGACGTTGCACGCGCTTCATCCTGACTCAGTCGAAAGACTTGTTCTGAACGATGCTGCTTCGTTGCGCATGCGGTTTGAGTCGACACAAAAATATCATGCTCGGATAACGCTTCTTGAATCGCTTTCGCTTCACGACCCGGAAGGCTGATATTCACAATCTGTTTGACTGAATGTTCATTCGAATTGAATACAAGATGTCGTATCTCTTTCAATCGAGAGACAAGCAGTTCATGCATTCGGCTCACCGTCTCAATTCGCGATTTATGCTCTGCATCCGCAATATCAAGCGCGTTTGTCAGTGAAATAATGAGGGGTGCCGGAGGCGTGCCAGGACGGAGAAGTGATGCGCTTGATCCACCGAACAACACGGGTTCAAGTACAATATCATGCCTTTTGATCAGGGCACCGATGCCTTTCATACCGTAGAACTTATGCGCTGATAACGTAAAAAGGTCGATGAGGTTCAGATCCAGTTGGATCTTTCCCACCGCTTGAGTGACATCGCTATGAAACACGACATGAGGATGATTCGCACATATGTGATGAATGCTCGCCACGTCTTGGATGATTCCGAGTTCGCTCGACACTGCACCGATTGATACGAGCGTCGTGTCCGGGCGAATCAGTTGCGCTAAATGTTCGAGATTGATACGACCATCGGCATCGAAAGACAGCACATCGACTTCATAGCCTTCCAAAACAAGTTGGCTGAAACAAGCCGTGACTGAAGGATGCTCGAACGGTGAAGTAATGAGATGCATACCGCTTGACTGATGTTTTCTCGCCCATCCCAATAGGGCAAGATTGTTGGCTTCGGTCGCGCCGCTCGTATAGATCACATCGTGATTCTGAATCGCGAGTAATTGCGAAAGCCGAGATTGGGAACGAGCGATCTTGGCTTGGACTTCTTTCCCGAGCGCGTGTTGCGAATTGGGATTGGCATAATATGTTTTAACATCGCGATAAAATTGACCCAATACCACCCTATCCACGGGTGTGGTCGCGCTGTAATCGAGATAAATCATGTATTCACCGCCTTGAATAATGACCTATTAGCCAAGATAATGGATGGCTTCACCCAGCACACCCATCGCGCCCTCATGAATGAGTTCCGATAACGTCGGGTGCGCAAATATGGTATCCTTGATAGCTTCAAAAGACAAACGATGTTTAATCGCCATTGTCAAAGGCGCGATCAAGTGTTGCGCGTCTTCTCCGAACACTGAAGCACCCAATAACGCTTTGGTTTCCGGATGATAGATGAGTTTTATGAATCCGAATTGATTATTCTGAATCAACGCTTTTCCACTTGCGGAAAACGGGACTTTATGCGTGTGGTATGCAATACCCTCGCGTTCGAGTTCGATTTCGGTCTTGCCCGTTACGGCGATCTCCGGAGTCGTGAAAATCACGCTGGGAATCGCTTCGTAATCCATGGGGTGATCCAATCCAAGAATATGATCGACTGCGACCAAAGCCTGATGGCTGGCGACATGCGCGAGTTGGATGATATGGGTCACGTCCCCAATGGCATAGATGCCTTCCACATGGGTCTGCATCGAATGGTTGACGCGAATTCCGCCATTAGGATTCAGCGCAATCTGGGTGTTTTCCAGCCCGAGATCTTGAGTTTCCGGAATCCGGCCGATCGCTTCCAGTACAATATCGGCGGACAGTGTTTTCTCCTGTTCTTTTTCGATATATGTGACTTCGATGTGATCTCTACGGTCTTGAATGCCCGTGACTTGAGCCTGAGTGGTGATCTGGATGTTCGCCTCTTTTGCGAACCTGAGGAGACGTTGACTGAGATCCTTGTCCACCGTCGGCAGAATCCGCGGTAGAAACTCAAGAACGCGAACCTCACAACCGAGACGTCCGAAAATGAATGCGAATTCCATGCCGATGATTCCCGCGCCGATGATAATCATCTTCTGCGGCATCTTCTTGAGGCTCAGGAGTTGTTCAGAATCGAGAATACGTTCACTTTTTTGCGTCGCAAACGGAAGGTGTTTGGTCTTTGCACCGGTTGCGATGATGATATGTTCAGGTTCAATTTGAATGATGCCGTCTTCGGTATCCACTTGAACGACCTTGTCGGATACGAAACGGGCTTTTCCGTTCAATAATGTCACCTGATGCTTCTCTAACAAGTGGATGATTCCTTCCGTCAAGGACCGCGTGATATCATCCTTGTGACGGATGATCGCTTCTAGGTCGGCTGTGACATGATCCACCTGTATACCATAAGTGTGGCCATGTTGTGCATCATAGAAGTGGTTGACCGCTTGAATCATCGCTTTCGTGGGGATGCAACCGACGTTGAGACAGGTACCGCCCACTCGGGCTTTATCGACCAATATCACTTTCTTGCCCTTTTTCGCTGCGTAAATCGCTGCGACATAGCCGCCAGGACCCGCACCGATAATGAGTATGTCCGTCTTTTTGGATTCTTGCAATTGAGTCATCCTCCTTCTCATCATTCATCTTACTATGAAAATTATACCATATTTTCGTATCAATTCACCATCAACCTTCATCTTTCAATCGGTTTGCTTGTAATCCGAATCGTTTATTGGTATGATGAAACCAAGCCATAAGAAAGGAGCTCATCCATGCAACATTATCTTGATATTCCCCTCACGGGGAACGACAGAAACATCTACCGTCTGCGGGATTTCTCCCACGAAAGACTCGTGCTCTATTTTTACCCCAAGGACAACACCCCGGGATGCACTTTGGAAGCCAAAGATTTCACCCGTCTCAAAACAGAATTCGCATCAAAGGGGTTCCGGATCATCGGTGTCAGTAAGGACTCCGTTTCGAGCCACGAGCGATTTTGTTCACAACACAACCTCGACATTTTGCTCTTGAGCGACCCGGATACGAAACTGGCCGAAGCCTTCGGGGTCCTCAAAGAAAAATCCATGTATGGACGCACATATATGGGCATCGAACGGAGTACTTTTCTTATCGATGAACATGGTCACATCACCAAAGAATATCGAGGTGTCAGCGCGACCGACCATGCCATCACCATCCTTGAAGAGTTATGAGACGGTTGTCCGTCTCTTTTCTTTTTTAGCACTCTCGGCTTGACAGTGCTAATCGGTTGATATATAATATGATTAAGACCAGAAAGGGGTGGATGACGATGAATGATCAAGAACCGATGAATGATCAAAATGATCAAAATGTGTTAGACAAATACGGTCGGAACATCAATAATGAAGTCAAGGAAGGCAAGATCGATCCCGTCATCGGCCGCGAGGAAGAGATTCGCCGTATCATCAAGATTTTAAGTAGAAAAACGAAAAACAATCCCGTGTTGATCGGCGAACCAGGTGTCGGAAAAACCGCCATCATCGAAGGTTTGGCGCGACGCATCGTCGATAAGGATGTCCCGCTCGGGCTCCAAAATCGGATGATATACGAACTGGACTTGGCAAGCCTCTTGGCGGGGGCCAAATACCGCGGAGAATTTGAAGAGCGTTTGAAAGCCGTACTGAAAAAAATCAAGGATTCGAGTGGCGAAATCATCCTCTTCATCGATGAGATTCACATGATTGTCGGAGCAGGGCGCACTGAAGGTGCGATGGACACTTCGAACATGTTGAAACCGATGCTGGCTCGCGGTGAGCTCCACTGCATCGGCGCGACGACGCTCAATGAATATCGCAAGTTCATCGAAAAAGACAACGCGTTGGAGCGCAGGTTCCAAAAAGTCATGATCGATGAACCGACGGTGGAAGATACCATCAGCATCATTCGCGGACTGAAGGACCGTTTCGAAGCCCATCACGGAGTCCATATCAGCGATCATGCCATCATCGCTGCGGCCACTTTGTCGAATCGCTATATCACTGATCGCTTTCTACCCGACAAGGCCATTGATTTGATCGACGAGGCCTGTGCTTCTATTCGCATGGAAATCGATTCCATGCCTGCGGAGATTGACCATATCACCCGCAAAATCATGCAACTGGAGATTGAACGTCGCGCGCTCGAGAAGGAGTCCGATGCGCGTAGCAAGGACCACGTGAATCAGATATCCAAAGAACTCTCCTCGCTCAAAGATCAAGAGCGTCAGTTAATCAGTGAATGGAATCTAGAAAAACGGGATTTGGATGACGTGAAGCGGATCAAAGCAAACCTTGAACGTCTTAAAAATGCCCTGCAAAACGCCTTGAATCAAAACGATTATTCTCAAGCCGCAGAACTTCAGTACAGCAAGATTCCCGAACTCGAGAAAACCTTGATTGAGCGTACTTCTCAGGCAACCCATCGCTTCATCAGTGAAGTCGTCAACGAAACCGAAATTGCGGAAATTGTCGCGAAATGGACGCAAATACCCGTCACGAAATTGCTTCAAGGCGATAAAGATAAATTGATGGATCTGGAAAACGCCCTCAAACGACGGGTGATCGGCCAGGATAATGCGTTGAAACTCATTTCCGATGCCATCATCCGCCAACGTGCCGGCATCAGAAACGAAGCGCGTCCCATCGGGTCGTTCATGTTTTTGGGCCCCACGGGCGTGGGTAAAACCGAGGTTGCACGCAGTTTGGCTGAGCAATTATTTTCAAGCGAGCAACACATCGTCCGCATCGATATGAGCGAATACATGGAATCGTTTGCTGTCACCCGTCTGATCGGTGCCCCTCCGGGATATGTCGGTTATGACGAAGGCGGACAGTTAACCGAAGCGATTCGGAGAAAACCTTACTCCATCGTATTGTTCGATGAAATCGAAAAAGCCCATCCGGAAGTTTTCAACGTCTTATTGCAGATTCTTGATGATGGTCGCTTGACAGACAATCAAGGACGAACCGTCGATTTCAAGAACACGATCATCATCATGACTTCCAATCTGGGGAGCGACTACTTGACCAGTCATGATGGCCAAGGCCATGAAAAAGTCATGGCTTTGGTCAAAAAGACGTTCAAACCCGAGTTCATCAATCGCATCGATGAGATTGTCATATTCAATCCATTGGACAAAGACATACAAAGGCAGATTGTCGACAAACTGCTCAATGAACTCAAGATGCGTCTCGAGAGCGATCAGATCTTGCTGACGTTTACACCCGAAGTCCGTGATTTCATATTGGATAACGCTTTTGATCCCGAATATGGGGCGCGACCACTGAAACGCTATATCCAACGCCACGTAGAAACCTTGATTGCACGTCACATCATTTATTCGCAATTAGTTCCTGGAACACCTGCGACCTTGAGTGTCAAAGATCAGGAGTTATGGATCGACTCTCAATAACATAAGGGCGTCATGATGAAGTTCACTTTCTTCATCGACATGACCGCCCCTTTTTTTTTATTATTGCGAGCATTACTTGGAAGGTCTCTTAAGAGATCGTTAC
>JAQVTV010000238.1 GCA_028699855.1 Candidatus Izemoplasmatales bacterium
TTTTCTCAATGAGTATCTCTGCCATTTCGATGGCGTTGAAGTGGTGTTTGAGTTCGATCAGAAGCGGATCCTTGCCCCCGACAAGGGCCAATACATCATCGAGTGTGGTGATTTTCTCACGGGTTTTCAAAAGCTTTAGATTTTGGATATCCGCATAGTCGACGTCTTTCAACATGCGGGCATCCCCTGTCATGCGCTTGAGATCTTTATCGTGGAAGACGATGACGGTGTCATCTTTGAGAATGTTGATGTCAAGTTCGATGGGATAGCCTTGATTCATGGCCGCTTCAAAGGCGGCCAGAGAATTCTCGGGCGTGGTCTTGTCTTCAGAGTGCAATCCTCGATGGGCGATGGGTGTGGTTTTGATCCATTCGATATTTTTCATGTCAGTCCTCCTATATCCGGTTGATTCATGGTTTATTATATCACTTCTTCATGGGTTTTCGATGATATATCCAACGAAAAATGGTGCGAAATATGCTATAATCTTGGATGAAGGGAAGTGAATCATGTGAAAGATTTCCATTTTTGGAGTCCGACAGAGTTTGTCTTTGGCCGCAACAGCGAGGCCCGCGTCGGAGAGATGCTGAAACGATATGACGCTAAAAACGTATTGATTCATTACGGCGGAGGGTCGGTCGTTCGCAGCGGCTTGTTCGATGCCATCATCACACAACTGGACCTTGAAGGAATCCGCTATGTGGCGCTCGGAGGGGCAAAACCGAATCCCCGAAGCTCTTTGGTATATGAAGGTATTGAACTGGCGCGTCGAAGCGCGGTGGATTTCGTGCTCGCGTTGGGCGGCGGATCCGCCATCGATTCTGCCAAAGCGATCGCCGCAGGCGCGATGTATCCCGGAGATTTTTGGGATTTTTACAGCCAGAAAGCCGTCATTGAACATGCCTTGCCGATCGGAGTGGTGCTGACGATACCCGCTGCCGGGTCTGAAGCTTCGATGTCTGCGGTCATCACCAAGGAGGAGACCATGATCAAACGCGGTCTCGTCAGCCGATATTATCGGCCCAAGTTCGCCATTATCAATCCCGAGCAAGGATTTTCCATTCCACGGTATCACCTGTTTGCCGGCGTGGTCGATATGATGAGTCATATCTTTGAACGATATCTCACGAAAACACCGGATGTCGTGTTGACGGACCGGATGTCCGAGGCCGTACTCAAGACGATCATTGAGGCAGCACGCGTATTGAAGAATCATCCTAGGGATTATGAAGCGATGGCCACGATTTTTTGGGCGGGAACGATCGCCCATAACGGAATTCTTGGCGTGGGAAAAGATGAAGATTGGTCCAGTCATTTTCTCGAACATGAGTTGAGTGCGCTTTACGATGTGTCCCACGGAGCGGGCTTAGCTGTCATCTTTCCGGCTTTCATGCGCTATACTCTGATGGAAGACGTGATGCGATATCGCAATCTCGCAGTGAATGTCTTCGGCGTGGATGACGATCCGGACGACCCCGTCAACACAGCGCTTCGTGGCATCGAAACGCTGAAATCATTTTACAGAGAAATCGGCATGCCAACCCACTTCAAGGAGTTGGGTGCGCAAAAAAAAGACATCGATCGTCTGATCGATACCTTGAGGTCGCATCGGGGTGAAGTGATCGGATCATTCAAAAAATTGTCGATGGATGATGTACGCGAAATCTATTTGCTTGCGACAATGGAAGATGATTAGATCACAGGTGTTCAATAGTTTTGCTTCAACCCGTTCTTGATGGAACGGGTCGGACTTTGAAAGAGATAATCGAAGCTGTGATGAGGAAAGAGGCGGAGAATGATTTCGGTTTCTTCGAGATTGAACTCTGTGAAACCGGTGATTTTTCTTCTAAGAAGCGAAGGAGTGATCTTGAGGATTTCTGCCAAAGCCTCGACACTCATTTTCCTTCGGAGCATTTCCATTTTTAAGTTGCAATACATAGATTCGCCCCCTTAAGTAATGCGTTCGAACATGAGACTAACTATATAATATATGCAAAAGCACCAACTGTCAAGATAATCATCCTTGTAAATCAATTCAGTTTGCCGAATCAACCCGAAAGTGTTACAATTATTCGAGGAGTGGATTACATGGATATTTACGATCGCATTACCGAGTTGTTGAAGCGGCAAAAGAAGACCCGAAAAGACTTGTGTGCCTCTACAGGATTATCCTATAATACGATGACAAGTCTCTTCAAAAGAAAATCCAAAAACATGCGACTCGACACGATTCGAGCCATAGCTGATTATCTCGGAACATCGGTCGATTTTCTGTTGTTCGGAGAGAGAAAGACTGCGTTCCTTGTCAAGGAATCGCCGCTTGCTTTCTATGGGCAAAAACAAACAGAAGTCGAGATTGAACTGGAACGGATCATTCATCAACTGCCTCTCAAAGGAAAAATCGCATTATTGAGTAAAGCGTACGAGCTCGAAGATGCATTGACAGACAAAGATTAACAATCACCTGATTTCGACAGGGTAGGATGTGATTCAGTGCGCCCTTCAGAGAAGTTATAAACCTAA
>JAQVTV010000239.1 GCA_028699855.1 Candidatus Izemoplasmatales bacterium
GATCAATGAAAAGGTCGAAGACCGGCTTGCAAAAGGCTTCAAAGACACCAACGAGACCTTTTTACAGATTGCCAAAAGCGTCGAAGTGATCAACGAAGCCCAAAAGAAGATCGAAGGATTATCCACTGAAATGATCAGTCTTCAGGAGATTCTGTCGAACAATCAAAGCCGCGGCTTTTTCGGGGAATTCCAACTCAATCAGATCCTCTTCAGTATTTTTGGCGAGATTCAGAAAGGGCTGTATGCCCTGCAATATACCATGCGTGAACAGCGTGGAAAACGCGAATCGGTTCGTGCCGATGCCGTGATTTTCATGCCGGAACCGCTCAAGTTGATCGCGATCGACTCCAAGTTTCCCTTTTCCTCCTACAGCAAACTTTTCGGCGAAGCCCGATTGAGCGATGAGGAACAAGCTTCCTTGGTCAAAGCCTTCGGCAATGACGTCAAAAAACACATCACCGATATCGCGGATAAATACATCATCGCCGGAACTACCGCGGATTTCGCGCTGATGTTTGTTCCGAGCGACGGGATTCTGACCCTCATCCACGCGCAGTTGCAAAATGTGCTCGAATACGCCAGAGACAAACGCGTCACCATCGCATCGCCGACGACGCTGATTCCGTTGCTTTCGAGTTTCAAGGCCGTGGTGATCGACCATCGCCGCAGCCAGTATACCGGAGAAATCATCCGGCAACTTCAAATCTTGAACAAAGATTTCGAGCGTTTCGCCACGGATTGGACGAAACTGGATGGGACGATCAAAATGTTGTCCACGCAAACGGATCGTGTCGCGAATCGGGTTCAAAAGATCACCGATCATTTCCAAAAAATACACAAAGTTGAGATCATTGAGGACGAATCGCCGCTGATTGTGGCGCAATCGGGGGAAAATATCGATGATACCGACAGTTAATCGCGAATATCCGTAAATATCGCTTGCAATTCTTTCTTGATAAGGGTATAATGTTTTTAGCATCAAAATTCTATAAGGAGAAACAAATGAACGGAACAGTCAAATGGTTTAACGCAGAAAAAGGTTATGGGTTTATCACTGATGAGAATGGCAAAGATATTTTCGCACATTACTCAGCGATCCAAGGCGAAGGCTACAAAGCACTTGAAAACGGACAAGCGGTAAGCTTCGAAGTTGTTGATGGCGCCAGAGGCCCACAAGCTGCAAATATAGTGAAGCTGTAATTTAAAAACTGTCAGTAAACCAAAAAGGGCGCTCGGCGCCCTTTTTTTTGCTTTATTATTATTGATAGGAATCAGGATTATCCGAGATGGATGAACAAATCATAACCGCTCGAAGCGGAAAACGCATCTGTGGCTTGAATCGAGATGTAGAATGATTCAAGCGTCGTCGCGTCAAGTTCCATCTGGATGTATAGTACTTCAAATGCATCAAATTTGCCATATCCATGATTTCCGATTGCGGTTCCGAGTCCATCCATCAAAGTGATCTCGAACGCCAAGATGTCGCTCGCGTTCTTCGGTATGAGCAACAAGGTAATCAACAACGGGGTGTCGATATCAAAACGATACATGTCGATGTCGAAGGCGTCTTGTAGTACACCGTTGATGGTGGTGCCGTTAAACTCTATCCATTGGGCTTCACTGATTTGGTCATTCGGTTCGATTTCATCGACGATTGTATCCCAAGGATAGAAATCGTAACCCCAGTAACTTTGATAGAGGTTCGGCAGAGTGGTCGGAGTCGATTGGTTCACTTTTTGGAGTTCAGTGATATTGACCGCCAGGTTCATGTTTTGTCCCGATGCGAAGGTGGCGGTGTTGACGCCGATGACCTCACCGTATTTGTTGAGCAAAGGACCGCCGCTGTTTCCCGAAGATAAGGGAGTCGTGGTCTGGATGTAGTTGACGCCACCGATGATGCGCGAAGCGCTTGAGACGATTCCCGAGGAAAAGGTTCCGGAAAGTCCGAGAGAACTTCCGAGCGCATAACTGGATGCGCCGGTGATGGCGGGATTCGTTGCGATGGACAGAGGCGTTGTGTTTGTTTCAATCTTCAGAATCGCCAAATCATATTTTTCACTATATCCCAATACTTGTACAACGGGAAACTCTTGTTTGTTCGCGAGTACGACTTTTGCGGAATAGCCACTCTCGATGACGTGATGGTTGGTGACGAGAATGCCATCATCGGAAATGAAAAAGCCAGTTCCGAGTTTGATGGCGTCGTCCCATCTGCCATAGACCTTGACTTCAACAGTGGATGCGATGGCGACCTGGAAGATTTCTTCAGGTGTCAGGACTAATTCATGCCACAGTGGATAGACATCCATCGCCTTCGTGACAGAACTCGTATCGCGACTCCAGCCAAGAAAGGCGTGATGTTCCCTTGTGGGATCATCGGGAGGTGTCGCTTCTTCAAGATAAGCTACATTCTCTGTCTTGATCAATGCGCCCAGGTAATCATAAAAGCGGATGGTAAAGGTTTGTTTGACATATTCAGCCTGTATCGTTTTGTCAGAAGTGATCTGATCGATCGTGTC
>JAQVTV010000240.1 GCA_028699855.1 Candidatus Izemoplasmatales bacterium
AGGCTAATCATAATTTGCTTGCCTCTTTCAGCGTCTTGCGTAACAATTCCAGCGCGCCGAATTTGCGATGAAACCCTTTTACGATCCCGCTCTTTGTCTCGATCCCGTAAGCATCAAATCGGTAGTTGCCAAGAATTGTATCTCCGGAGCAATCATTAACAATGTCAATTGTCTCTAGCGTTTGTCTGCGCGTTTCGTCGCCGAATGGGATGACATCAATGGTTACTCTAATCATGCTATCACCTCTACATCTTCCCGCTCATAACATCCGGTAACACGTCCGACCCGTCCGCCTGGGGAATACAGCACAAGTCCGGGCGGGAATACGCCACGTTTCAGACAGGCCCGTGCATCTTCTAGTTCGAACGTTCGCCCGACTGGAAAGTCCTGATAGTCTGCCAGTATTTCGGGGTCTACGATGTCACCATGTGGGGCGTATCCGACCACAACTACATTTACCGTTCGGGGCATTTTTCACACTCCTTACACTTTGCTCTGTGATCCTGATACGCCGTCCATGCGTCATTCTCGGCTGTCGCTTCTTCCGGCGTTGGCTCATGGGTAACGTTGTTCCGGCACAATGTGTCCCATTTGTCATACAATTCCCATCCGGCGGGACAGAGATAAAGGTCGGTCACGACCAGCTCCGGTGCTTTTCGTGGATCGATTCCAATCCATCGTATTCCTCAATAACAAAATCAACATCATCGGGGATTTCCACAACTTTTAGTGAGCTTGTGAACGCATTGGATTCTTCGCCTAATATCTCTACTATGTCAACTAGGTCTTTGTCGTTCCGTTCAATTTCATCTACCGAGAAATAATAATTATCTTCCTCGCCGTCAACAAGGGGCTTTTTAAAATACGATAAAAATATTTCGTCTTTCACATCACCTTCTCTGTAAGGTGTTCTTTTCATGCCGTTAGAAGCGAAACTCGTAATGTAAGCATATAAATCAAAACCCTTACGTTTGGCAAATGCCATTATCGCCTTATGCGATAAATGGAAACCACCGTAACAATCGTTGATTACAACTTTCATCTCATCCTCCTAGAAAGGCAAATCTTCTGCCGGTTGTGCGTTGTCCGGTTGCTCATCCTTTGACGACAGGAAACGGACATTGGAGGCATTGATCTCGAATGAAGTGCCGGATGAACCATCAGTACGCTTGAAGATCCGCGGGCTTCCGGTTGCGGGGTCACAAATCAACCGCCCTTCGACAATCACCTTGCTCCCCTTTTTCAGATAGTTGTGCGTAGATTCCGCCTGCTTACCCCAGACGTTGACCTTGAACCATGTTGTCTCTTTGACCTGCTGTCCGTTACCATCTGTGTAGCTCCGGTTGGTTGCGACATTGAACGATGTTACCGCCTGGCCGGATGGTGTGTAACGCATTTCAGGGTCTTTTCCGAGATTACCTGCTATGATTAGAAGTTGGTACATGTTATTTATTCCTTCCATTCTGGTTGAGATAAGTACCGAGAACCAACAATAAATCAAGTTTGTATTTCAGCGATGGTTCCGGTTTAAAGTTTCTGGTTTTGTAATGAGCGTGCAGACGATTGATCAGCAAGTCTATTGCTTCGCGCTCATCGGTCGATAACGCCTCGTATTTTTGCATGGCGTATTCCTCGCGGTTCGCCAGTGGCGTTCCGGTTGTCGCTGGTGTGTAGCACATTCGGCTCATTTGCCCTCCTTGCGTTTTTGGTGGTGTAGCATAGCATTCATTATGGATCTTGCAGCATAAATTTGGTCATTAGCTTCTGTGAAAACTAACCAGTCATATAATTCCTTTGCCAGCCTGTCCGCGTCCGCCTCTGCCTCGGCTAGTTGCGATTTCAGCGTTTCGATCTGCAACTGCTTGTCATAGTCTGCATCCTGATTGCCATGTAGTACGGTTTTCAGGTTATCCCGTTCTGTCTCTACCTCAAGAATGGCAGAGAGTAGGGCGGTACGGGCATTGGATAGGTTTTCTCTTATCAATCCAGCTTCTTGTGCGGTAACAAGGTCGTACTGCTTTCCGTGCCAATTTTCAACTTCATCAATCAACTCATCCCAGTCTGTCATTTGCCACCTCTCGCAATCATCGCCACTTGAACGATCACCCATGACAGACAAGCTATAGTCACACAGGCTATCACGGTGATACTTCCAATCACCCACGGGCATCACAATCTGGTCAATTACCATCATGCACCGAACCTAATCCGCACCATATCAATCATGGCGCGATATGCCTTGCCGTGTTCGTTATCGCCATGATTCTCGTCAACCTGTTTGGCGAAATCGTCTAACGACCCGTAGAAGCAACCACAAGAAACGGCTAATCTATCTTCCTCGCGGAATATGGTAGTAAAACTATCCCGTGATCCAATAGGCCCAACTAGCATCCAATCCGCATCGCCGGACACCCACGCATCGCCGGACACCCACGCATTGCCGTACACCCGCGCATTGCCGTACACCCGCGCATTGCCGTACACCCGCGCATGGCCGGACACCCACGCATTTCCGTA
>JAQVTV010000241.1 GCA_028699855.1 Candidatus Izemoplasmatales bacterium
GAGTTTGTCATCTGGTTTACCAGTCATCGCCTCGAATGTTGGAGGACTCACGGATCTCGTAGTAGACGGTTACAACGGGCTTGTGTGGGATCCTGATTATGATTCACTCACCGAGAAGATCAAAGCTCTCGAAGACCCCTCACTGAGAGAGAAATTTGGCAGGCATGGCAGAGAGATGGCGGTTGACTCGTTCTCGATTACGAAGTGGCGTCGGTCTTGGACGGATTTGATTAAGGAGATGATCTGATGCGCCCCGTCATCCTCACCAAAAACGCATGTATGGGTGGCGTCGAGACGATCATAGAGGCCCATCAGAAGAGATACGGATGGCCTGTCATCGTATGCGGAGGAATCGTCACCGACGACTGTCCTTTTGAGTATGTGTACGAAAGACACCAAACCCGACTCCTGAAGCTGCTCGAACAATACGACAGGATCATATATCATTGGCCCCCAGATTGGGCGGTACAAGCGATACATCAGTCTGGACTCCCCTGTATAGAGTACGTCCATCGTCTAGACACTGCCGATTGCGACAAGGGTGTACCCGACCTGATCTTGACACATTCACGGTATATTGCGAACTGGCTGGCCGCGAATCATCTACCTACCGCTTATATACCCTACCCTGTTGATACTGAACACTACTCGAAGGTCGAAGGGTCTAGAGACAAGATCGGAGGTCACGGGGCCTACACTCTGATCAAAGGGATCGATATCTCGATCAGAGCTGCTTCGAAAATAGGAATCCCCTTGAGGTTCTATGGATCTGGAAATCAACAGGAATACTTCAAGAGGCTGGCCGAATTCCAGCAAGTCCCTTGCGAACTTCTTCTTTCGATCAAAGATCCCGCGACTGTATTGGGTGAGTTCAAACTGTTTTTGACCGCAGCTAGGACTGAGGGAGGGCCGCTTGCTTTGGTCGAGGCACTTGCCTCCGACATTCCGGCAGTAGCCTCAGATATTCTTGCCCACTTGGAACTGAACCAGATCGCTACAGAGATGGGTTATCCCGAACCCCTCACGATCTTCAAGACTGACGATGTTTCAGACATGGCCCGTGCGATCAAGGAAGCCCTCTCGAAAGATGTTCATCCCAGAGAATTCGCAAGAGCTTTCACTGATATGGAACGGCACCTCGCATCTATTGGAGAGATAGTGGAGGTGGTCACACGGAATTAGCCGATATTCCCGGCCTGATCGAACCCATCGAAGGTGAACTTCTCTCACGGTTGGCTTCAAAGGTTCCCCCGGATCTAGCGATTGTCGAGTTGGGTTCTTTCAAGGGTAAGTCCACATCGTATTTGGCCCGTGGAAAAGCATCCGTTTTCGCAATCGACCAATGGGACTCCGTATCTGGAAACCCCATTTACAACGACTCCAAGACGTTCAAGGAATTCCTTGAGATCACCAAGGGTCTGAATGTCACCCCTCTCAAAGGGAACACATCGGAAATATCAAAGGTCTGGACTCGCCCCATCGGTCTACTCTTCATTGATGCCGGACACGGTTTTGATGATGTCTCCCAGGACTACCGATCATGGAGTCCCTTCGTTCGGGGTTTTATAGCTTTCCACGATTACGACCCCAAGTGCCAAGACCTCAAATTCAACGGTGTCTACAAAGTCGTGGAGACGATCTTGAAACCCTCTGGGCTGTGGACTGACTATGAAATCGTTGGATCAATCTTTACTGCGAGGAGGAAGTAAAATGATCACTGGTTACGCTTATGTCGTCGCGGATCTCTTTCACATCGGTCACTTGAAACACCTTCAACGCTGCAAAGAGAATTGCGATCATCTCATCGTCGGGGTTTTGACAGATCGAGCGACGATGGAGAAGAAGCCTAGACCGATCATCCCCTTTGAGGAACGCATCGCCCTCATCGAGAATGTCCGATGTGTTGACGAAGCGGTGAGGCAAGAGACATATTCCCCACTTCCAAATGCGATGGAACTGGACGTTGACATTCTCTTTGAATCAACGAGCCACGCTCCAGACGCAATAGGGGAAGCCCAAAAGGTCATGTCCGAGATCGGCGGTCAAGTAATAGTCATGCCTTACTACGACGGTCAATCATCCACGGACATCAAAAAGAAGATTGTAAGGGAGTGGAAGCGTTGAACAAGTCCTCCGCGTTGAAATCAGTCATCTGGCGCATCCTTGGGATCTTCGTCCTGGGTGCTGTCACCTATTTCTACACTCGAAAATGGATCACCACGACGTACATTACATTCGTGCATCACGCCACATTCCTGATCGTGTTCTACCTCCATGAAAGACTGTGGACACGGATCAAGCTACAGGGCAAGACTCGCAATATCGTCAAGGCCCTGACCTACGAGATCATATTAGGCATGGGTCTAGGCGGTCTCATAGTTTACTTGTTCACAGGATCGTTCCCCACGGTGACGCAGATCACCCCGACTTATACGGCGATCAAACTGGTCATGTACTTCTTTTTTGATCGATGGTGGCCCAATAATGATTAACTTCATCACCAGCGCAGGCC
>JAQVTV010000242.1 GCA_028699855.1 Candidatus Izemoplasmatales bacterium
CGACAGGCCGTCGGGAGTTGGTTCTGCCGGTTTCGTTCGGAGCGTTAGCCGCCGGTGCAGACGGGCTCATTGTCGAGGTGCATCAAAACCCGGACGCGGCATTGACGGACGGGGCACAGTCGCTTGATATTCCGATGTTTGAAAAACTAATGATTGGAGTAAAACTGTATGATCAACAAGCGTGAACGACCATCTTTTTTATCCTATCCGCACGGGCGCAGAAGTGAAGCGGAATATTCCGAACTAGTGCGTGGCAAGTCCGTCATTATCGTAGGTCCGGCCGGGTATCTCCGCAATGAAAACAAAGGCGACTGGATCAATAGTTTTGAGTTGGTGGTTCGGGTCAATCATGCGATCCCGATAGCGTTTCCAGAAGACTACGGAAACCGAACAGATGTTTTATATCATATCATGAGTCATCGTGGAAAGCGGGCAAAAGAAGTTGTGAACATGGAGGAGATTTTAGCCTGGAAGCGGCACGGAATCAAGTGGCTTGTCATTCGGAAGAGCGCGACATCGGATCGGGTGTTGAAATTGGCGCCGCTATTGGACGGTCAATTTCCGTGGTCGTGTATCCATCATCGGTTTGAAGATTCTGTTTGTCGGTCAGTGCGTGTCAAATCACCGAACACGGGGATCATGGCAATCGCGCACTTATTGAATGCCGGGGTAAAATGTTTAACGGTTACGGGGTTTGATTTGTATTCGTCCGGATGCTATGAGAATTATGGAGATTTGAAAGCCGGAGAAGATGCAAAAGAAGTGAACGCACGTTGGCACGATCTGGAATCGCAAAAGGAATATTTACGGTCGATGATTCGCAGAGATAAGCGAATCCAGATTGATCCACATTTAGAGGGGGCGATTGGGCTATGATTAGTTTGGTGACATCGTTGTGGAACGGGTATGACCGTTTTTTGTCGCAATGGCTGGATGCTGTTTTCGAGTCAGAGGTATTACCGGACGAGATTATTATCGGCGTGTTTGGCGATGGGTTTGATCAACAGAACATTTTGAGGGCAGAGGAGCGGTTGACTTGGCGCGTTCCATTCCGAATCATGTATTCGGATTTTCGCGGGATGGGGCAAGCGCGGAATAAAGTCGTTCGCGCGGCATCGGGCGAATGGGTGATGCACCTAAATATTGATGATCTAATCATGCCGAATGCGATTCGAGACATTCAATCGTGCATATCTGATCAATGTGATATCGTTGTGGGCGACATGGAATGGGTAGGGCATCCGAGAAAAAGCGGGGTACGGAATTACGACCTCACATTAGATGATTTTTTTGCTGGAAAAACGAATGATCACGCGGCATATCGAAAATCATTATGGCAACAATCGCCATATATCGAGTATTCGGGCGATGTTGATGTGGCGTTTTGGATCGGGCTTGCGCACTTGGGGGCACGCATCAAGTATACCGACTCTGTTTTGACGCGACACTTTTTCCGACCGGATACAGTTTTCGGAAAATACAACAAAGAAGATTTGTGCGAAGTACGGCGCATGATTGCGGTATGGAAAGACGAGGGTGTTCATTCGGAACGGTTTCGCGAGCAGCAATATGCTATTACCGGGTCCGACCATTTCGAGCACCGAACAATCGTTCCGACGTTTAGCATTATTTTGGCGTATCGTCCGGATGGCGGCATTCGAGATCGGCATTTGAAATGGACGATCAATCATTACAAGGCGATGTTTCCGGACGCTGAAATTATCGTAGAAAAAGACGAAAGCGGTACGGGATGGGACACGTTCGATAAGTCAGCATGCATCAATCGCGGGGTTCGTCGTTCTCATGGCCGATTCCTATTGATTACAGACATTGATATTATCCTGATCAAAAACAAGATCTTGTCCTGCTTTGAAAGACTTAATCAACATTCGATTGCGTTTCCGTTTAATGAGATTGTCTTTCTGGATTTGAACTTGACCGAATCCGTTTTGAAAACGAAAAAAAGTCAGCGGTTTCCGCGCGTAAATTCGGCGGGTTGCAAAGTGAAGTCGCGAACAGGCACACAACCGAGCGGGATTTATGTGATATCGCGCAAGGATTATGATTTGATTGGCGGGCATGACGAGAGGTTCGTTGGTTGGGGTTCGGAAGATTCGGCGTTTATCAAAACGGTCACAACCATGATTGATAAGCCGCCGTTGCGATTGTCGGGATTAGCGTTCCATTTATGGCACCCGGTCGATCCGAATCGAGCGCTGAAGCGTGATACATCAGAAAAGCATCCTATGATGTTGGAATATTTTGAAGCAAATGGCGATAAGGCTAAAATGTCGGGAATCTTAAAAAAGCGAGGTGTAATCCGTTGAAAACAGTGATTTGTATCCCGTCCCGATTAGGATCAAGCCGATTTCCGCTCAAACCGTTCGCGGTCATTGATGGGGAGATTATGCTACACCGAGTAATCAATCAATGTAAGCAAACGTTATTGCCGGTGTATGTTTTGACACCAGATCAAGAAATTGTTGACAGGGCGCAAGAGGCAGGCG
>JAQVTV010000024.1 GCA_028699855.1 Candidatus Izemoplasmatales bacterium
TGTACG
Organism: Candidatus Izemoplasmatales bacterium; assembly: GCA_028699855.1. Lineage (GTDB taxonomy): Bacteria > Bacillota_I > Bacilli_A > Izemoplasmatales > Hujiaoplasmataceae > JAAYZB01. Next base: position 7 of record JAQVTV010000024.1, read on the forward strand.
CCTCGGATTCGAAGGGGGACAGACGCCCTTATTCAAGCGCCTTCCCAAACGTGGCTTTTCCAATTTCTTCCGCAAGGAATTCGCAATTGTCAATGTTTCCGATCTCAATCGCTACGATGACGACACCGTCATCACACCGGAATTGCTCATGAAGGATAAGGTCATTCGGGAACTCAAAGCCGGATTAAAAGTGCTCGCAGATGGTAAACTGGAACGTAAACTGCATGTCAAAGCACACAAATTTTCCGCTTCTGCCGAACAGGCGATTGCGTCTGCTGGTGGCACAATCGAGGTGATTTAGGATGGAGACACTAAAAAAAGTACTAAAAAATAAAGCGATTCTGAAACGGATCGGATTTACTTTATTGGCTTTTTTTATCTTCAAACTACTGACCTATGTGACCATGCCATTGATTGATGCGGATAAACTTGCGGGCTTATTCGAAAACAGTGGCTTCCTGGGAATCGTCAACTCGATCTCGGGAGACGCCTTGCGCAATTACTCAATCATCGCCCTAGGTATTAGCCCCTACATTACGGCCTCGATCGTTGTTCAACTCTTGCAGATGGACATCATTCCCGTTTTGAAGGAGTGGAGCGAAGAGGGCGAAACCGGCCGGCAAAAGATCAGCCGTGTGACACGCTACCTCGCCATCGCGCTCGCATTTGTCCAGGCATTGGCCATGACATTTGCTTTTCAAAGCCAAGGTGAAGGCTTGTTCAGGAGCGGTGTGTTCGATTGGGCGACCGCAGGCGGAACCCGGAACCTCTGGTTTCTCGTTTACTTCTATATCGCGGTTGTGTTGACCGCGGGAACCGCGTTCATGATCTGGTTGGCGGACCAGATCACGATGAAAGGCATCGGCAATGGTTCATCGATGTTGATCGTTGGCGGTATCGTCATTTCGTTCCCCGGAACGATTGCTTCATTGGTTCAATACTATATCGCCGACCCAAAAGGCGCGATGCAAAACGTATATACCGGCCAAGGAGAATGGTCCGGATATATCCTGTTCGCTGTGAGCATCCTCATGTTCATCATCGTGTTGGTGGGTATTACCTACATGCAGGAAGCGACGCGGAAGATTCCGATTCAATACGCCAATCGTCCAGCGGGATCCAAGTTCACCGGCAAGTCCGAGTCGAACATTCCGATCAAGTTAAATACGGCGAACGTAATCCCGGTCATCTTTGCTTCGATCATCCTGTCCCTGCCGACGACGATCTTCAACTACATCTGGGGGCCACCGACGTCGACGACTTCCGTCCCCCCGGCACAGAACTGGTTGCTTCAGATATTCTCGTATGATCAACCGATCGGCTTCTTCATTTACATCGTGTTGATTTTAGTCTTTACGTTCTTCTATTCATTCATCCTGATCAAACCCGAGCAAATGGCGGAAAACCTGCAAAAGCAGAACGCGTATATTCCGGGTGTGCGTCCTGGATATGAAACGGAAGCATATATCACGAAAACCCTGTTCAGAACAACCCTTATCGGCGCAATGTATCTCGTAGTCGTTGCGAGCTTGCCGATCATCACTTCGATGATTCTTGGGCATTCCTATGCGCAAATAGGTGGTACATCACTTCTCATTATCGTGGGTGTGGCGCTCGAAACGGCGAAACAAATCGAAACGGATACTCAAGAAAAGACATACGCCGGCTTCATGCGCTAAGCGAGATTATCATGCTGAATCTTTTGATAATGGGTAAGCCGGGAGCCGGAAAAGGAACGCAAGCCGCCAAACTGCTCAAATTTTATCACCTGACGCACATTTCCACCGGCGATATCTATCGCCGGGAGATGAAGAAAGGCTCCGATCTCGGACGCTTGGCACAGGAGTACATGAAGAAAGGCGAATTGGTTCCCGATGACATCACCAACAATATCGTGGAAGAAGTGTTGAACCAAAAAAAGTATCCCCATGGTTTTATGCTGGATGGCTACCCGCGAACTCGTTCGCAAGCGGAAGCGCTGGATCGGATTCTCAGCGATTTGGGCATCAAACTGAACGCCGTCATCAACGTGCATGTATCGGATAAAGTCCTACTTGAACGGATGGCCGGAAGAAGGGTCTGTCCCAATTGTGGCGAGACCTATCACCTTCGCAGTCACCCGCCTGTCAAAGAAGGCATCTGTGATGTGTGCATGACACCATTGATCCAACGCGAAGACGATCTTGAAAAGTCGGTTTTGAATCGACTCAACATCTATAACCGTTTGACCAAACCCTTGCTTGACTACTATCGTGAAAAAGGCCTATTGCTCGTCATCAACGGCGAAGGTTCAGCTCAAAGCATTTTCAAAGAGCTTGTAACCAGACTCGGAGATTATTAATGGTCACTATGAAGTCCCCAAGAGAAATCCACCTGATGCGCGAAGCGGGACGTATTGTCGCGCTCGCGCACCGGGCGGTTCAACCGCATATTCAACCGGGCGCGAACACACGGATGCTCAATCAGATTATCGAGCAGACCATTCTCAGCCTTGGCGCGACCCCATCGTTCAAGCATTACAATGGTTTCCCCGATGCTTCCTGTATCTCGATCAACGAACAAGTCGTTCACGGAATTCCTTCTAAAGGGGCCATTCTTAAAGGCGGCGATATCGTTTCGATTGATATCGGTGCGAAATATCACGGATATCATGGCGATTCCGCATGGAGTTATGCGTGCGGTGAACTATCAGCGAATCATCTCGCTTTGCTTGAGGGAACCAGATTATGCCTTTTCAAAGGACTCGAACAGGCCAAGGCCGGTAATCATCTTTCCGATATCTCGCATGCCATCCAAACCTATGCGGAACAGCTGGGGTTCAGCGTGGTGCGCGATTTCGTCGGACACGGGATCGGCGCGCAGCTTCATGAAGATCCGCCCATCCCCAATTACGGACCTCCAGGTAGGGGTATCGTGTTGAAACCGGTCATGACACTTGCGATCGAACCGATGATCAATCTCGGTTGCAAGGAAGTCCAAGTCCAAAAAGACGGATGGACGACGATCACCTTGGACCATCAACCCAGCGCGCACTTTGAGCACACGATTCTGATTACCGCTGAGGGTTATGAAATTTTAACACAAGTAGAAGATAAAGAGGAGTGATTCAATGGCTAAGAAAGACGACGTCATCGAGATGATGGGTACAGTCATCGAAGTATTGCCGAACGCCCAATTCGTGATTGAACTAGAAATCGGTCACCGGATCATCGGTCACGTTTCTGGTAAAATCCGTATGCACTACATACGCATTTTACCAGGCGATAAAGTCAAGGTTGAATTGTCAACCTATGATTTAACACGTGGTCGGATTACTTATCGAATGCATTAACAGTAAAAGTTATCAAGGAGGAAATGGTATGAAAATCAGACCATCGGTAAAAAAAATCTGCGACAAATGTAAAATCATCAAACGTGATGGCCATGTAATGGTCATTTGCGAAAATCCCAAACATAAGCAAAGACAAGGTAAATAGGAGGTAGCGATGGCACGTATAGCAGGAGTAGATATTCCTAGAGACAAACGCGTCGTCATTTCTTTGACGTATGTTTTCGGCATCGGCAAGACCACATCGAAAAAGATTCTCGCCGCAGCCGGCGTCTCAGAAGACAAGAGAGTGAAAGACTTGACAGATGACGAAGTCGTACGCATTCGTCAAGAAGTGCAAAAATACAGAGTTGAGGGCGATCTTCGCCGCGAAGTTGCAATGAACATCAAACGCTTGATGGAAATTGGTTGTTATCGCGGTATCCGCCACCGCAAAGGTTTACCCGTTCGCGGTCAAAATACTCGGAATAATGCCAGAACACGCAAGGGCCCGAGAAAAACCGTTGCGAATAAGAAGAAATAAAGGAGGATAAGAAAACATGGCACGTAATGTCGTTAAGAAACGTCGTGTGAAAAAGAACATTCCTTCTGGAGTTGCCCACATTCATTCGACCTTTAACAATACCATCATCACAATTACCGATCCCGCCGGTAACGCTATTGCTTGGAGTTCATCCGGAGCAATCGGCTATAAGGGTTCCCGTAAATCAACGCCGTTCGCCGCTGGTCTTGCCAGCGAAGCTGCCGCAAAAGCAGCGATGGACAACGGTGTTCAACGCGTGGAAGTATCGGTCAAAGGACCCGGACCCGGACGTGAAGCGGCCATCAGAAGTCTACAAGTCGCCGGACTTGAGATTACTGCGATTCGCGATGTCACGCCGGTGCCCCATAACGGATGTCGCCCGCCCAAACGGCCACGCGGCTAGGAGGTAATGGAATATGAAAGACTTGAAATTCGAAAAGCCCAAGACCATCACCGAGGAAATCGAGGAAAATTATGGGAGGTTCGTCATCAGCCCTCTCGACCGCGGCTTCGGGATTACGATTGGAAATTCCTTACGCCGAGTTTTATTGTCTTCATTGCCTGGAGCCGCGATCATCAATTGCCAGATCGACGGTGTCGAACATGAATTTACCGCGATCGAAAATGTCGTCGAAGATGTGACGACAGTTGTCTTGAATCTCAAAGGTGTCGTGCTGACGATCGATTCCAACAATCCCAACGTCCAAAAACGTTTGGAAATCATCATTGATGGACCTGCGGATGTCCATGCCCGCGATATCATCGCCGATGATGAAGTCGAAATCGTCAACCCCGATCATTATATCTGTCACGTGAACAAAGGCAAGCGTTTTCGGATGGTGATGCATGCCAAAAGAGGCAACGGCTATCACAGCGCAGAGAAAAACGCGGCCTTCGACAACATGGTCGGCGTGATTCCCATCGACAGCCTTTATACTCCGGTCATTCGTGCCGGATACACGGTAGATAAAACACGTGTAGACGACAATGCTGATTATGACAAATTGACGTTTGAGGTTTGGACGAACGGATCCATCAATCCCAAAGAAGCCATCGGTATGGCGTCGAAAATGCTGATTGACCACTTCAACGCACTCGTCGAGTTGTCAACCAAAGCCTTGGGTGAAGACTTCATGATCGAACGCAAGAGCGAAGAACAAACACGCAATCTTGAAAAACCGATTGAGGATCTTGATTTATCGGTCCGCAGTTATAACTGTTTGAAACGCGCAGGGATCCATACATTGGGAGAACTGATCGAAAAAACCGAGGAAGACATGATGAAAGTGCGCAACCTCGGTAAAAAATCACTGAAAGAAGTTAAGCAAAAGCTTGAAGAACTCAATTTAAGCTTGGCGAAACATTAATTGAGTAGGAGGTAAATCATGGCTAGAGGTTATACGAAACTGAATCGCAGCAGTGACAACCGTAAGGCGTTGATCCGCGATTTGGCGACACAATTGATCCTACACGACAAAATCGAGACTTCTTTGATCAAAGCCAAAGAAATCCGCAGAACCGTCGAAAAGTTGATCACATACGCAAAAAAAGGCGATTTGAATTCCTTAAGACTTGCAGAAGCGATTCTCAGGGATTTGTCGCTGAATGATCAAACCGCTTTGCAGAAACTCTTCAAGGTCATCGGTCCGAAGTATCAGGATCGCAATGGCGGTTACACCCGCATTTACAAAACTGGCGCGCGTCAGGGTGATTCCTGCCCGATGGCAATCATTGAGCTCGTCTAAACCGATTATACCGTTTGATGGCGCTGAGATGTTTTCAGCGCTTTTCTTATCGTGACGGTTGCGATTGCGAAACGTTCATGATATAGTTCATGTGACACACAGTTGAGGAAGTGGTTGAAATGTCAAGCAAACAACAGTTTCTCAAAGCCTTTCGTGAGTTGGAACAGTATCTCCGGGTCGAGTACGACCAAGGCGATTATCGCGAATCCACGTTCATGGGAACGCTCTTTCGCGTACGCGGTAAAAAGGAACATGCCATCATCGCTCATCCACACTATTTCGATATCCTCCAACAAGCGGCGCAAATGCGCAATATCATCACGCATAATGAGGATGTCTGTATCCCCACGGACCGCTTTACGAAGCGTTTCGTGGAGTTGGTGGCGATGATCACTCACCCGCTCCGGGCGGTGGACGTCATGACGCCGCTTGAGAAAGTCCAACAAGCGGATCTCGATCATACGATTGGCGAGACGATGGAACACATGCGCACATCGGGTTTTTCCAAGATGCCTGTGATCAAAGACGGTCAATTGATCGGCGTGTTCACGGAACGCGCGCTTTATTATTATTTGTCGCTGCCGGGAATGACACAGGTTTCGCGGGATCAGCGAATCAAGGACTTGCTTGAGGCCATCGATCTTGACGGAAATCCCGCGCCTTATTTCGATTATCTTCCGAAGCGTGCCGATGTCTATCAAGCCTTGGCGAAATTTCGGCGGGGGATTCAAGAGAAGAACAAGTTGGAGATGTTGTTCGTCACGCAGAGCGGTCGCAAAGACGAACGGATACTCGGGATCATTACCCTTGCGGATCTCGCAGAAATAATGAAAATAGGATGATTTCGGGGTGATACCATGAGTTATATCGAAGTCAAGGATCTATCGTTTTCCTATACCGGGAAGCGCATGATTTTGAAGGATATCAGTCTTTCGATCGAAAAAGGTGAATGGGTCGCCATCCTGGGGCACAACGGATCGGGCAAGTCGACTTTGGCGAAAGCCATGGTCGGACTACTTGAACCCAATCAAGGAACGATCGCCTATGATGGTGTCGTGTTAACGAATGATACCGCATACGACATTCGGAAAAAAGTGGGGATCGTGTTTCAAAATCCCGACAACCAATTTGTCGGCGTGACGGTCCGCGATGATATCGCATTCGGCATGGAAAACCTGATGGTTCCCCAAAAACAGATGCTGGAAATGATCGATTTCTATTCTGAGAAAGTCGGAATGAAGGATTTCTTGGACAAAGAACCCTCGACCCTGTCGGGCGGACAAAAACAACGCGTCGCAATCGCCGGAATCCTGGCCATGCAGACGCAAGTCATCATTTTTGATGAGGCGACGTCCATGCTCGATCCCTACGCACGGCGTGATTTGATTGAATACATTCAGAAATTGAACCAAGAAGGCATTACGGTGATCATGATCACTCATGATATCAATGAGGCGATGTATGCGAATCGTTTGGTGATACTGAAAGATGGCACCATTTTTTCTGATGGAGACAAGTGGTCGCTGTTCAAACAGCCTGAAATCTTTGAGAACTCTCATTTGGAATTACCGTTTTCGTTGAAATTGGCTGCGGCACTGGACGATTCATTACCCGAGGAAAAGGCGGTGAAGGATTTCTTATGGCAATCCATTTCCAACACGTAAGCTACCAATATCCTTCGGGGTCCTATCAATTCTATCAAGCCATCAACGACATCTCTTTATCGATTCCATCTCAAGGCGAGATGATCGCGATCGTCGGTCAAACCGGTTCGGGAAAGTCAACTTTGGCACAACACATGAATGCGCTGTTGTTTCCGTCGTCTGGAAGTGTGGACATCTTTGGGTCGACCATCCGGCAAAAACGCGATAAGAAGATCAGCTATAACCATCTCAGAAAGCATGTGGGGTTGGTGTTCCAGTTTCCCGAATATCAATTGTTCGAAGAGACTGTGCAAAAGGACATCATGTTCGGCCCCATGAATTTTAAGATATCAGCCGCAGATGCCGCTGAACTCGCCCAAAAGGCGATTGTTCAGGTGGGGCTGGATGAGACGTATCTCAAGCGCAATCCGTTCAATTTATCCGGCGGAGAGAAAAAAAGGGTATCGATCGCGGGAATCTTGGCGCTTGACCCGGATATTCTGGTGTTGGATGAACCCACTTCGGGACTGGACCCTAAAGGGAAGAGCCAGATGATGGAGCTTTTTACAGCCATTCAAAAACAAACCGATAAAACCATCATCATCATTACCCATGATATGGATCTGGTCTACAGGTACATGGATCGCGTGATTGTGATGCACGAAGGACGACTCATCCGTGATGAGAGCCCGGACCGGTTGTTTCATCGGAAGAATCTGGCAGAGCTTCATCTGGATTATCCGGAGACCATTTCAGTATTGGCCGCAATCAAAGCGCAATTCTCTTTGGATATCGATATCTATCAAAAAGATATGGATGCGGCTTTGGTGGAACTCAGACGGGCGGTGGGCAAATGAAAAACATCGTCATCGGCCAATACATCCCCGGCAAGGGCTTGTTTTATCGGATGGACCCCAGGACAAAGATCATTTCCGTCATCACGTTGATGATCGCGATTTTCCTGCTCGGGTCGATTCCGCAACTGCTCGTGGCTTTTTCGGTATGCGCTGTGATGATGTGGGTCGGGAACATTCCCGTGAAACGCGTCATTCGGGGCATGAAACCTTTGATTATTCTTTTGTTGTTTACGTTCTTCTTTCAAATCTTCTTTAACAAGGAAGGTAAACTGCTTTTGGATGAAGTGATGCACGTGACGGTGGTATCTGTGCTGGGCATCGTCTTGTGGACAATCATCTGGCGGCTGTTGGCGCGGATCGGCAAGTTCAAGACGGTGTTGCTGTTGGCATATATCATGGGTATTTTTGTCCTGTTTCGCTTTTTGCCGTTCGGATATTCCTTCACGACATTCCGTTTTGCGATTTACGAGAAGGGTATCGAGATGTCCATATTTGTCATCATCCGCTTGGTCATCATCATCTCGCTTTCAACGGTTTTGACGCTGACGACAAAGCCGACCGATCTCACGCAGGGATTGGAGAGTTTGATGCGCCCCTTGAAGATCATCGGTATCCGTTCGGAAGATTTCGCATTGATCATTTCCATCAGTTTGCGTTATATCCCGACAATTCTTGATGAGGCTTTTAAGATTATGGCCGCGCAAGCATCGCGTGGCGCGGATTTTGCGGAAGGGAAGCTCAAGGACAAGGTCAAGCAAGTCATTTCATTGCTCGTACCGATGTTCATCATCGCTTTCAAACGGAGCGAGGACCTTGCGGACGCCATGGAATCCCGCAACTTCGTTCCGGGAAAACCGCGAACACGCATCCATGAACTTCGTTTCGGATGGACAGATATCGGTGTCGGTGTTTTCACGTTGGCCGCTCTGGCATTGACGATTGTATTGAAGGTGATAGGATGATTTTGACCGCTCAGGAGATCGTGGACAGATTAGCGCTTCACGCGGGAATGAAAGTGGATCAACAGGTGATACTCGGCCAAGAAGAGATCAGGAAATGGATTTTGTCTCATATGCAAGATTTTCATTTTTCGGTCGAACCATTCGCGGACTCACAGACGCTCTACGGAAAAAACGACCATGGCCATGCGGTCAAGGTGTTGTTCGAGAATCACGCTCTGCAACGGATCGTGATGGCGACACATTTGGAACACACACAAAGGCAACGGATGATTATAGGGTATGATGGAACGGATTTCAGTGGTTTTCAACGCCAGAAAAATGTACGTAGCGTCCAAGCAGAGCTTGAAACCATCCTCTCTTCGATCCAGGATCGGCCCACCGCCTGTCTCGGCGCATCGCGCACGGATCGGGGTGTACACGCCACGGGTCAGGTCGCACATTTTGACACCCCAACGCTGATGAAACCCGATCGATGGCTATATATCTTGAATCGACAACTGCCAAAAGACATTTCCGTATGCTCCATCGAGGTTGCGCCCCCCTTGTTTCATGCGCGTTATGATGCGATCAAAAAAAGTTACCGTTATCGCTTGAATACAGGTTTCTATAACCCCCTTGACCGACACCGGGAATGGGTAGTCCCCGAACTGGATCTCGATATTCTCAGAACCAACCTTGAAGAACTCAAGGGCACGCATGACTTTACCAGTTTTTCCACGGGGGTCAAAGCAGATATGGTCCGAACGATATTCGATTGCGATGTGATCGAAAAGGATGGATATCTCGATTTGTATTTTTCAGGAAATGGATTTTTGCATCACATGGTTCGACTCATCGTGATGCAACTGGTGTTATTGGCCACGAGAGAAAAGACGGGCACCATGACCCAGATCATTCTAGAGCGCTCGCGGAGTTCCACTCGGCGTATGGCTCCCGCAGGCGGGTTGTATTT
>JAQVTV010000025.1 GCA_028699855.1 Candidatus Izemoplasmatales bacterium
AGCTGTTCCATCTCGAAAACTTTCCCTTCATCATCGGAAAGTACAACGTTTGCTTCATTGTTTTCCGAAGTGACCAGTTCATAGATTTCTCGATCGGTCATTGCTTTTTTTGTCATGATACGCCCCCTATGATTTTTTATTGTGTGAACTGCTAGTAATGGTTGGTGATTTGTTCCGCAAATCCTATGATTTGATCGAATGAGATTTTTTTCTGATTATCGAGAATCACATAACCAGAAAACAACCCGAACACCTGATGACCCAGATTCTTGATGATTCCAAGATTCATCGTGTCTTGACGGTCGATAATGGGCTTCATCTCCATTTTTAGTCTGCCTTTATTATCGGAAAACCTCCAAGTTTGGAGAAAATCAGCGCCATCGAATTCAAAAGTGACCTGATCCAGTTTATGCGCGACACCATCATAGAAAATCATGTTTTCCGATGCTTGCGATGTATCTCCAAATCCGTAGCCGAGATTGATCCCCAAACGCTTCCCCGAAGCGACTCCAGAAAAGCTGGCCCAATACCATGTGTTCTTATAGGTCCAGACGCCTCTGCCCCAATCGAGCACGCTGAAACTGGATTCGGGTTTAAACACATGAAGTTGATCCCCGATCCGCACCGTGCCGGATGTGGGCATACAATTTATTTTTTGGTTGTAATAGAAAGCCAACGGGTGATTTTGCCAAGGGGTCGCAATCACCATGGAATCGTCCTTCAAATCTTGTAGGACCAAGTCGACGACCAAATCTTTGTCTTTTTCGAAACGTGATATTTTCGCTTGTAGACGCCTCTCGTCCGGGGTGCGAAGAAACTTGAACTCATATCCCTTTCCCGTGTAGGCACAATCCCCTTCTATCGACGAAGAAGGAAGCTTCAGTTTGCCAAAGACAAACCAGAGTAACTTAGTCTTCTTGATATAGGTTTGATTCACAAAATCAAACACTGTCGCTGAAATCATGGCGCTATAGCCAAGATCCGCAATCACCAGCGCGACGCCAAATTCCTTGTTGAGCGCAGCATAGTAATCCCATTCCTTGATTCGCCAGACCGACGCCTTGATATCCTTACGATGATAACGAAGCAATGGTTGGGTCGCATAGCCCGGTTGTGCCAGCGAGCCATGCGGATTCAACAGAGGACCGGGTTGTGTGATTCGATGCTGCATGAAATCATCTCCTATTATCCTAGTGAATATATTATACCGCCAATCGATCAATAAAACCATAGAATCGTGCACATTCATCCTGAGTCAGATAATCAAAAGCATCCCTGTTGAGGGATGCTTCATCACAAAGATTTTCGCTAATATTTTAAGTAGGCACCCGCTTGCTGCGAACAAGTAAAATGATGACCATGATCACCACATACAAGATACAGCCAAGCAACGCGATCCATTCAAATAATGACTCATAAGGTTTCTGATAACCCAAAGACGGAAGCATCAAGAAGCCGAACAATGGCAATGCCATCGTAATGGCCGTTCCCGATCCCAGAACCATCTCTTCCGCAACGGGAGATTCCAAATCACGGTCAATTCCTTTCAATAAAGCAATTCCGGTCGAAGCCACTCCGGATAACATTCCAAATAGGCCGACAAAATATTCGTCCTTGAATGATGTATAGACCTTTCGCGTGATAAACCGGACATAGAACAGTGTTGCGATGCCACCCACAAGAGATATCACAAGTAACAACAACCAGAACTCTTTGAGGAAATCCACAGTAATCGTTAATACTGCTCCGGTAATCATGATGTTGAAACAGAGCGAACTGATGTTGGAAAGAATATAGTCATTCTTGATGAAGTTGAGGTTCCTTCCCTTTCGTTGCACTCTTCGTATGATTTTTTTATAGATGAGCGCGTAGGCAATACCGATAATGAAGTTGAACCCTTCTAGCAGACCGAAGATGGTACCTCCGATCGAACCAAGATTGACGAGGACTTTTTCGAGCAAGAACAAAGTCAACCACACCATGCCATAAATCAAAGAGATGATAACGACCTGTGTGGTCAGGCCATCAAGAATGCTGATTTCTTTTACTGTGTCAATTTGAATGGAGGTCGTCTCCGATGACGACTCCTCGTAATTTTTCGGTTTGAGTCTTCCTTTGCGTCGCGATATGATATTTATGGCCAATACGCCGATCGTTCCGCCCCAAACAAACCCCAGAAAGGCATAGGATGCCCCCAGCGCGACTCCGTGTCCCCCGAGCATCGAAGACCACATATTGCCAAAACTCATGGCCAAACCCGGACCTTGGCCGAACCCCAGCGGCAATAACATCCCCGCTCCGACAAATTTGTCGGAAAAGAAAATGAGCACCAAGAGAATACCTATGAATCCCTGAAGCGCATATGTACTGGTGATGACCATCCCTGTCGACCAGATTTTACGTTTGTTTTTGGTCTCCCCTTGCTTGAGCGCCAACGATATGAATCCCAACGCCAAAGCATGATATACGATCGCAACCATCTGGTCCAGATTGATGAGTGATGCAGGAATCACTCCCGCTGTCTCGCCTACGTACGTTCCGATAAAACCACCTGGCGAGTCGCGAACGACGACGATATTCTCCCGTTGCAACTTCTCACTCAGTTTGAATGACATCGTCAAGCTACCGCTTGCATCAATGATTGAGGTGAACGCGCCACCCGTAGAGGGTTGATACGTCAATGTATCGTCCTCAATCTCATAAGTACCATGTTCCTCGAAATAAAAGGTTTGACCCTTGTAGTCATAACTGCTCCGATAAGCGTATGAATCGGTTTCAAAGATGACTTGATAATCATAAACAACATCGGCTCCCGGGGCAATCGATGTGTAGACCAGACTCAAAGTCAACCCGACCATACCACCAAGCAGTGCAGTAGGCAATACAATTCGATTTAAAAACGGAAATTTTGTTTTGAGAATCTTTCCTACAAACAATAAAACGCCGATCAAGATAAAATAAATGATGATATCCCACTTTTCCATTCAGTTACGCTCCTTATTTCTCAGTCATTTTCGTGATTAGAATCGGGGGTGTCTCAAGGAAAATCGATAAAATCGTTCAAGTTCAATGACATCTCTAACCATCGATCAGTGAAGGATGGTTGTCCATGAAGCTCACAAGCATGCTTCTTGATGTCTTAACCAAATAGATTATATCACACCTCTAGGGTCGATAGTCTTTTTTGTGTATTTTTAATAGAATACTAAACACACATGACCTCTTGTTATAAAAATAGAGCATCACGACTTCCTCTTCGAGACATCTCATGATAGAATATGAAATAGAACCCGATATAGGAAGTGAAAATGATGATACCCAAAGAAATCCAGAAACATATCACAGTATTACAGAAAAATGAGATCACTGAATACCATGTCTATCAAAAGATTGCCAAGCGCATCAAAAACGATGAGAATCGCGCCATTTTGTTGTCCATCGCCGAACAAGAAAAGCAACACTATGATATCTGGACGACCCATATGGGAAAATCCCAGTCACCGAACCGATTCCACATCTTCATTTTCAATCTACTGAGTGTAATCTTTGGCTATACCTTCACGCTAAAAATCATGGAACGAGGAGAAAACAAAGCAAAAAATTATTATGCGTCGATCGCAGCCTATCTGCCGATTGCAGCGAAAATCGCCTCTGAGGAAGATGAACACGAAACCGCGTTGATTGCGATGCTCGATGAAGAGCGACTACAGTATGTGGGCTCCATGGTATTGGGATTGAACGATGCGCTTGTGGAATTATCGGGTACACTTGCCGGTCTTACATTCGCGCTCGCAAACACGACTTTGATCAGCCTTTCCGGCCTCATTACCGGTATCGCGGCAAGTCTTTCCATGGCTGCGAGCGAGTATTTGAGCTCTAAAGCAGAAAACAAAAAAAACGCCTTGAAATCTGCTTTATATACCGGCGTAGCCTATATCATCACCGTCGTACTTCTCATTCTGCCCTATCTATTGATTCACAACCATTTTCTTGCTTTGGGAATCATGCTTGGTGTGGCGATCGTCGTGATTTTCGTATTCAACTTCTATATTTCCATCGCTAAAGACACGCCTTTCAAAAAGAGATTCTTGCAGATGTCATCCATCAGCCTTGGCGTCGCTGCCATATCTTTCGGAATCGGCATTATCATCAAACTCGTTCTCGGCGTAGATGTATAAAAAAAGCGCATCGATTCACAATGAACGATGCGCTTATCAATGATGAACTACGAACTACTCCTGAGGGAATGCGTTCGCTAGGATTGCTTGAACCGCATCTGGGAAACCAAGGATGCGTTCTTTTTGTGCTTGTGTCAAGGAGTCGACAGAATAAGTGCGGAATACGGATACTTCAGTAACGATGAAGTTCACTACATCTCCGATCGCAGCTTCGAACGGCGCTAAACTTTGTTCGCTGGCAAAAAGCATCAGCGCGACAAAATCGAGTAGGTCTTCTGCATCAAATACACTTGCGACCATTGCCAAGATATTGGCTTGTTCGGTAGTTGTGAGTATTTGATAGATGTACTCCGAGAAGAAGATGGCTTGTTGGAACGTATCATAGTCATGATCGTCTTCGTCGTAGCCTGTACTGCTTTGATAATCCTCACCGTACAAGTTGACGTAATAAGCATGAATCTCTTCAAACATCGTGGCCAGTCCATCAGCCATTTCTTGATCCACCACGACACCGATGCCGTTTTGGATGAGTGTCAAGAAACGTGGGAGTAGGGCGGTGACCAATGCTTCGATGTCGGCAATGATTTCATCTGATTCATCCTCCAACATGTCCATCATATTGGGGAGCAAAATATTAGGAATTCCGAGCGAAACCAAGAATGAAGCCACGACCTCTGCATCATCTGAATCCAAATCTTCGATGATCGCATTCATTAGCAGCAATACTTCTCTGATTACGTCCACATTAGCGAGTTGGCGTTCATAATCGAACTCGGTCCAGTTATCGTATTCTTCATCAAGAATGTTGTTATACCAAGATTCCACATTGACATAATCGGTTCCATCAAAATAGAAATCCCAATCATATCTGAATGCTTGCAAAATCATGATCGCTCTCAATAATTCGCCTTCGGTCGCAATCAGATGATCCATAATCTTTTCTAAGGATTGAAGCAGTAGTTCCCTAAAGGATTCCACGACTTCATAATCGAGATTTTGGATGATCATCAATAACATCATTTGAGCCATGGACATTCCAGTATCAGGATCTTCTATATCTCCTACCTGGGCACCGACCGTCGCAATCATGTCATTGAAGAGCGCTAATTTTTCGCTTGCAGTGAACACTTGGTCGATTTGTGAGAACAGCACCGCGTTCTCATCAATGTAATTGCGTACATATTGAAGATTGAGAACTGTGATATCGACAGCTTGCAATTGTGCTTGTGATGTGGCTAGAATCGTTTTCAACGAATTGATGTAATTGGCGTCGATGATATCGATCAACGCAATGATTGCTTGCAAATACAAGCGGTGCTCGACTGCATATTTGGCATCGAATGAAGCGACGGGAAATGATATTTCTGATCCCGATAACGCCTCAGAAGCCGCGATCATGACATGATATACCAACACGATGTGATCGGTTGTGGGTAGATTATCTGTCAATATCGATACGATCTCATCTTTGAGCAGAATGACTTCCGCAGTATTGAGCGTTGATAGATCCTCGGTTTCCATCAACCCCATAAGGCTGGTCAAGAAGCTGTTGGTCACATCTTCCTGGAAAGCGATGAAGTTTTCGATCGTTGCCACGACAGCGAGAACGATTTCATCATGGTTGTCTTCAACCATATCGAGCATCGCTTGATACATGTCTGCTTCTTCTTGATCGTAAGCATCATCAATCATCATCTGGAGATACCCTGGTAAGACACCCACGACAATAGCGCTAACGATCGCTTCGAAATTGACATCTGATGCAAGTAATCCCTTCACGAGTGTATTGCCATCGAGCATATCCTCGACTTCATCCATGTCACCCATAAATGTCTGAATCAAAGTGACTGTCGCATCAAAATCAGCGGCCGTCATGCCTTTGCGCACCAATTCTGCTGCAAAGTCTTCCATGCCTGTCATATCCATCGTTTCAAGTTGCGCGATGATGGCGGTGACTTCTTGAGCCGCATTCGCCACAAAAGCAACCGAAGCACTCAACACGGAGTCCGCTTGACCTGTCGGTGCAAGTGCCTTCACTTGGAAGATGAACTGATCTCCGGATAGTGATGTGAAATCATATGTGGTGGTTGTCACAGTTGTCTGTTGTGTGCCGTTCACATAGATGACATATCCGGTTGCGCCGGTGACTGCGCTCCAACTTAAAACATTTCCGGCGATTGATAACCCGCTCGGGGCTTCGATTTGCTCAACAACCGGGACTGTAGGTGCTAGTGTGGTCGGAGCTTGAGTCGACGGGGCTTGTGTGGTCGGACCTGCGGTAATCAGGTCAGTGCTTTGTCCGTTACATCCCATAATCACAAAGGCCGCCACAAGAAACATGCCCAAAATCAGAAATTTCCTCATTGCTTGTTTCATAAAAAATCCTCCTTTATTCTCCTTTGATTTCCTCAATAATCTTCATCTTATATATTGAAATCAAATTATACCCCTGACCCAATAGATACACCGCCGTAACGATCGCTGCAGCAAGCATGATGGTCGCGGGTCGGGGAATAATCTCATTGTAATAATGAAACACGAGCATGACTTTGGGTAAATACTCGATAAATACAAAAATCTCCATAATGACAAAAACCAACACGATGACTGTCAGAACCATGGCTTCTTTCAAAATATTCGCAGCAAAATTCGTGGTTTTCATTCCTAATGACTTCAGTTTCGCATAATCGCCTTTCAGTGATTGAAACACCAGTTGGTTATTATTCATGATCACAATCATGAAGCTCGCTACAACTGCTACGACATAGACCATAAACAAACGAATCGCTACTTCAAATTGAGTTGCAAACATATCGATGAACTCGTTTGTCTTGATGATGTAGTACATGCTTGATCCATATCTAAGTGCCATTTCCTGAAACAAGTCTTCCGATCCCCCTGCATCAATCACCAACGAATTCGTCTGATATATTGGTGCATATTCCGAAACAAGAGATACATTCGAATAGATCAGTTTATAGTAGGTCGACTCGAAAAAACCACCTATCTTAACTAATATAATATCACGATGTTCACCCACTTGTAAATATATCGCATCATCAACTTGAATGTCAAGGATATAACTCAACTCATTTGGAAGCAAGATATATGGGGTATCTCCATTCAGATATTCCTCGGAAATAGGGGCCTTCAACCCTAGTGTGAACGATTCGACAAACTGTATCGGATCCATAGAAACAAAGAAGTTAAACGATATTTCTTCTTGTGTCGCGATTTTTTGGACAGAAGCGCTTCGTGATGCAAACATCTCTTCAACAGACTGAACGGAATCATACGCCATAATCTCGGCCTTAAGTGACGGTTGGTACCCGAAAATATTCATCATGAGGTAATCGGACGAAATCTGTTCACGTGTGCGATCGAGCTCAGTATATAGATAAGCGTGTAAAGTCAACGCGATCATGATCACCAGAAATGAAGCGAACAAAACTTGAAGCGAGTGAAATATCGTACGATTGTCTTTTAAATAGTTCAGGGAAAACAAGCGAAAGACCGATGGTTTTTTTCGAAACTTGTGAAGCAATGAGAGTGCAAGAGATATCCCTTGGAACGCCAAGATGAATGACAACACCAAGACGACGATTGCCTGATATCCCAAGGGGATAAAACGTACGAGCAAACACACAATCAACAATATGCCGGCAATCACAGTGACAAAGGGTGAAAACTTGTGGCGTTCATATCGTAAATCCCGCGAAAGTCCCACAATCGATTCTTGGGTAATCTTACGATATTGGAACACACTCTCAAAACCTAAATAGCATAAAACCAGAACCAAAGCTATGATTGTAGCGCCGATATCCATCGTGATCCATGTCTGAACGCCATAGGCGCGTGCGCTGATGTTCGTAATTGTCAAAGCAAACCCAATACCTATCACCGAGGACAACACAAACCCCATTCCAATTCCCAAAGCGAACACATGAAACATAAAACGCTTATGTCCCCCAAGGGTCATGATCACCGCATAGGGTTGACGAAGTTTTTTCGTCAACAAGGGAAACAAAGAATGCATCACAATCACCATGGTTATGGTGATGATAAGCCCTACCCCGGCAATAATCGACATATTCGCAGTCGTCAAATTGCGAATCTTCTCTTGGTCAATTGTCTTCTGGAGTAAATATCCGCCATATTCTGGATCCGCCATCAAGGTTTCTGCGAACACATCGGGGTCGATATGATCATTCAAATCCAGATACAACGTATTGCCAATGTTATCAATCAAGGTCAAACCGTAGAAATCGCGAATCAATTGGCTTTTGTTGACAAAGATCTTGGCTTCGGAAAACAAACCCTTATCAGGGACAATCTCGATCACCGTGTATTGATAAATCCGGTCGAGCATGTGTATTGAGAGTTGATCGCCCTCGGATATTCTTCGAGTTTGCGCCAGGCTTTCGGTTACGGCACACCCCATATCGGAAAGATAGCGAAAATCATAATCGATCAAACGTTCAATCTCGTGCGGCAATGCCGACATGAGTTCCACATAATAAAATGATTCGTCTGTTTCCGCCAACACATTAAGATTGAAAAAACTCAGTGCATGTTTCACTTCTTGGGCATAACGAACGCCAATGTTACGTTTGTTGATTAAACGGGCAACCGCATTCTCATCGAAAGTCAAAGTCAAGTCGATTTCGAGATACTTTTCTCGTTCATAATTCTCGAATACTTGCGAGAACGAGGATGGAATATTCGCGATCAGTACTGCGAACATCACGATCAAGCATAGCGTTGCCAACATCGAAACCGCAGACCCTTTTGCCCTAAGCATGTTTCTCAGGGCAAACCGAAGTTTAAAGCGTGCGCTGTTCATCACTGACAATCATTCCATCACATAACTCGATTTTTCGGGTGCAATAATGGATATGCTCTAAGTTATGTGTCACCAAAATGATAGTGATTTTGTATTCGTGATTGAGCTTTTGCAAAAGATTCATGACTTCTATGCCACTTTTTTGATCCAGGTTTCCCGTAGGTTCGTCAGCGAATATCAGTTTCGGACGATTGATAATGGCTCGGGCAATCGCCACGCGTTGTTGCATTCCGCCCGACAACTGATTGGGATATTGATGCATCGCCTCGATGAGTCCCACCGCTTCCAGTGCTTCCTCGATTCTTTTAGGTTGATGATCTTTGGCAATAATCATCGGCAATAACAAGTTCTCATACACTGTCAGGTTAGGAATCAGATTGTAGAACTGGAACACAAAGCCGATGGTTTTCTGCCTCAAATCCGCCATCTCAGTTTCGAAAACATGACTCAAGTCCTTTCCGGTGAGCAAAACCGATCCGGAAGTCGGCGGCTCCAAGCCGCTTAACACATACAACAATGTCGACTTTCCTGATCCTGATGGACCGACGATGCCGCAAAAATCGCCTTCAGACACGCATAAGGAAAGGTTTTTGAGCACATGGGTCATAACTTCACCGTTGTGATAATCCTTATTCACCTCTCGCGCATCGATTAAGACCATCTCGGCACCCCATTTATGATATTGTCCTAAGGTATTCCTATCATATCACTTTTTTGTGTTCCATACAAGTAAGCAACCATGACTTTTTTCCTTCAAATGCTGTACTATTTTGCGATTGGTTTTATTATATAAAAAAAAGCGTCCGTAGACGCTAATCGATGAGTTGTTTCAATCTCACCTGACTTTTGCAGTATAGAATGATGTGAGACTACTATTCACTACATCAATGCCATATATCACTACCAAGCATCATCAAGGTTTCTTCTCTAAAAATGGGGAAGAAGCCTATTTTAAATGTATCAAA
>JAQVTV010000026.1 GCA_028699855.1 Candidatus Izemoplasmatales bacterium
AAGAAGTCATCGGACCGGCTATCGAATTGGCTCGCTATGGCTTTGAGATTCCTTACACATTGGCCGACAACATTCAATCGAATTTCACGAAATTGATGCGATCACGCACGGAGGCTTTGAAGATTTATAGTTCCGATGGATTCAGCGCTATCTCAGAAGGTGAAACGCTGATCAATACGGATTTGGCCAACGTGTTGGATTTGATCGTGACGAACGGCAGAGAAGGTTTCTATACCGGAGACTTGGCGTTGGCGATTGTATCTGCAGTGCAAAATGCAGGCGGAATCGTGACGATGGCCGATATGCAAAGAGCAATCGGATTAACTGAAAAAATGGACCCAGTTTCCGGCACATACAAAGACTATGAAATCTTTTCGATGATGCCTCCAGGCTCGGGAATCAGTATTGTTGAATATTTCAATTTGCTCGAACAATATAATGCACTCCACGGAGATATCACGCAGTTGGAACATAATTCAGCCGAATATATTCACGCAATCGCATCGATGCAACAATTGATGTATGGCGATAGAAGAAAATATACCGGCGACCCCGCTTTCGTGGATGTTCCACTATGGGGCATGATCAGTAAAGACTATGCTGCAACGAGAATCGTACACTATGATCCATTAGTAGGTAAAACCTTTACGGGCGCAGCCGAATATGGTGATCCATGGCCATTCGATATCGCACCGGCATCCGGCGAGTCCTATATCTTTTCTGAAGGATCTGAAAGTGGAAGCACAACGCATTTCACGATTATGGATAGTGAAGGCAATATTGTTTCAGCAACTCATACCATCAATTATTTCTTCGGAAACGGCATTATCCCTCCGGGAACCGGAATTCATTTGAACAATATTCTCAGTCCATTCTCGACGACGTTGAACAGCCCTGCATGTATCGCCCCCTATAAACAACCTCTGAGCAGCATGGCTCCGACCATTGTTTTGAAGAACGGTGAACCCTTCATGTCGATTGGTTCTCCGGGAAGTTTGCGGATTCCTGCAGCGATTGTTCAGACGATGATCAACGTGATGGATTTCGGAATGGATATTCAAACGGCGATTGAAAAACCGCGCGTCTACCATTATGCTGCGACGAACATGGAAATCGAAGGCGCGATTGGCACGGCGGTGATCAATGCTCTTCGTAATTTGGGCTACAATCCTCAAACTTATTATGGGACGAACCTCTACTTTGGCGGCGTCCACGCTATCGTTCTTGATCCCGACACCGGCATTATGCACGGTGGCGCAGATCGCAGACGCGATGGCAAAGCACTCGGATATTAAAAAACATTGATTATAGGAGAATTATTATGAAAAGAGTACTGATGTTCTTACTCGTCCTTGCCGGAGTCTTTGGCTTCGTGGCATGCGACAACCAAACAACCCAGGCACCGACTACTATTGCCCCGACAACTCAAGCACCGACTACTTTGGCACCGACCTCTGTCGCGCCGACCACTTTGGCACCGACCACGATTCAACCGACTCATACCGGACCGACGACGATCGCGCCCGTCACCGACGCACCTACGACATTAGCGCCCACGACGGTTCCCGCCACCGTAGCACCGACTACAGCGGCACCGACGACTGCATCGTCAACCCCGTTGCCTGCAGAATACAGTAACATGATAGAAGGTCGTAAAGTGTATTTGACAACAATCGGACAAACAGCTGATATCGACACAGTCTTTAACATCATGTTGAATATTTACGGATATGACCAAGATGCGTTGGAAGCTGTTGTAACCAGAAACAATATGTTGACCGCGGCGTCCGTGGAAGCGGGATCGTTGGTCATCATCGTTCCTGGAGCGAGTTCCAAGGGAATGGGCGCAGCCGGAACCAACCAAACGATTGAGCTACAAAGAGCGAGTGCATTCAGTTCACGCGCCGCAGCCGGCGAGATCGACATTGTCGTTGTCCATACGGGCGGCAGTGTTAGAAGAGGCGTCGAATCGGATCCGCTGATCACCGCTTCATCGACACAAGCAGAATTTCTCCTTGTTGTTGAGAGTGCGAATTTCGATGGATTCTTTGATGATATCCATACGACGTATGATGTCGCTGTCTACTTATACAGCATCACCGCACATCTATTACCGCCATTCAGACAGATGTTTGACAAGTAGGTCCTCGCATTGAAACGCTTGGTCATCGGAGCGCTGCTCATACTCTCATTCATGGTTATAGTGGGATGTCAGAATACAACCACAAGCACACCCAATCAAACGACAACCCTTCTGACGACACTTGCGCCAATAACAACTGATGTATCAACTACAGCCGATCCGACGACTATCACGCCAACGACTGTGGTTCCCACAACGTTGATTCCATCCACAATGACTTCGACCACTCTATTGCCAACGACAATGGCCCCGACCACTTTATTGCCAACGACACTTCCTACGACATCTCCGACGACGACCGCTTTGGTCGTCACGGAGAGTGTCGAGACGTATTTGGCAGGGACATTGGACGAATTTTCAATCTATAAGTACGAAACCAATGTGCCTGGACCGACATTTTTCATTATCGGTGGCATCCACGGCAATGAACGCGCCGGATGGATGGCAGGGCTACAAATGCGCCAATACCCTTTTGAGAGAGGTGTGGTGTATGTATTGCCGGTCGCTAATAAACGTGCGGCCACCGCTGAGCCACCGGTACGCTATGTCTCTGGCTTGAGTGATTTGAATCGGGCGTTCCCGGGGAATGCAAGTGGTACAACGACGCAGAAACTGGCACATGTGATTTTTCAAGCAATCGCCAGTTGTGAACCGGATATCGTCCTCGATCTGCACGAATCACGTTTTAGTTATGATAGCGGCGGACTGGGAGATTCTATCATTCTTCACCTTCCCAGGTACAGTTTGTATCTCGATTCGCTGTTATATGAGTTCAATCATATGGCTTTCATGGCGGATAAACAGCCGTTCACGAATTTGAATGCTCCGCCAACAGGCTCGATTAACAAGGAATTCAGCGATCGATACAATATCCCGGTTTTTACAATCGAAACGAACCGGAACACGCCAAATAACACCATTGAATCAGAGATCAACCCTTTAGAGGATCGCATCGAGCAACAACTTGCTTTTATCAAACTGTTTTTGGATACGTTTGAGTTATCTTAAAAAGAAGCATGGGTAAAAAAATATAAAGGAGGAATCAAAATTATCATGAAGCATTGGCTTAAACGCTTTATAGTCGCAAGCTGTTTTGCGGTCATGGTCATTGCGTTAGCCGGTTGCGAAGGTTTGACAACCGCAGCCCCGACTACCGCAGCCCCTACGACTGTGGCCCCGACAACGGTTGCGCCGACAACGGCTGTGCCGACCACATTGGCACCAAGCACGGCGGCACCGACGACTGTTCAACCGACAACGGCAGCTCCGACTACGCTTCAGCCAACTACGCTACCGCCCACAACGGTGGCACCGACGACGGTTCAACCGACGACCGAGCCCGGTCCTCAACTAGAGCCGATTGCGGAGGTTTTAGAAAGTAAAGCACCGGACAGCACCGTATGGGTGCAAGGAACGATTTACTACGTTCAGTCCAATGGCTTTTACTTGTCAGATTCCGCATTGGGAAAAATCTTTGTCAACGTACCCACGTCCTTTACAGACACAGTGGGAATCAGTGTCGGCAAAGAAGTAGAAGTGCAAGGAACCTACCGAATCACATCGAACAAGCCTTACATTTCGATCACTTCCTTGGAATTGGTTTCAGAGACGGGTCCCGAGGTCGTAGCTGTTCCCAAAGTTGTCGCTCAATTGACAGGGAAAAATCCGGCTTCCAAAACGGGCAGCTGGTACCAATTCGTCCAATTGACCGGAAAACTTGAACTTGATACAGCGACGGACATGGTCAAAATCATCGACGATGAGGGAAATGAAATTTCATTTATTCCCGCTTACTCCAACGATGACGCACTGAAAGCCAAATTAGGCGTCAGAATCAGTGTGAACGCAGTTGTGTCCGAGTACTCGACCTTTGGTCAAGTATGGCGTCTGGTCTTTACGGGCGCGGAAGAAGACATTGTTTTGACACCATTCACGATCGTGGATGTTCAAGACATGATCAACACATGGTTACCCGGACAAGTGCCGAGTGACATCAAAGGTTCATTGACATTGCCCGCATATTACGACAAAATCGATGATCTCTTGATCACATGGTCCACGACGATTCCGACTGATATCGAAATTCTTGGTTTAGAACCTGATGCGACATTCTACAAAACGAATATCTCGCTACCAGATCAAGATGTTCCGGGGATCTTGACGGCAACCATCCATTACATGGAAGAAACGCCTTTCGATGTGGAATTCAATGTCACCGTCAAGCATTTGACACCTACGTCATTGGAAGCCGCACTTGATAGCGGCGATTACATTGTCATGTTTGAAGCGGTGGTCATCGGTTTCGCAGAAACTCAGACCAGCACGCAAAATTCGATCATCGTTCAAGATTTGACAAATCCTAATGTGACGATCACGGTTGATTATGACCGCATCAGTTTGGGAGATTATGGTCTGCTTACGGTGGCTAATCCCACTTATGGCGATGTGATTATTGTAGCCGGCGGTTATCGCACGACCGGAAGACCCAGCATAATCAATCCGATTGTGACGACGAAAACGGGCGCCACACAAGATCCGGTCTATGATTTTGAAAACGCCTATGCAATGACAAATCAAGCTTCATGGCAGAGTTTCCCGGGATTCAACACCCTCGTGAAAATCGTCAATCCTTACATGCGTTATTCGACATCCAGCATGCCTGGAGATACCAACTGGATTCGCTTGGGATATAGCGATACAGCAGTAGGGACAAGCTATGGTCCGTCGAACAACAAATCCCTCGCCTTCTTGATTCGCCCGATTGATGCTTTGATGG
Organism: Candidatus Izemoplasmatales bacterium; assembly: GCA_028699855.1. Lineage (GTDB taxonomy): Bacteria > Bacillota_I > Bacilli_A > Izemoplasmatales > Hujiaoplasmataceae > JAAYZB01. Next base: position 4,920 of record JAQVTV010000026.1, read on the forward strand.
GCGCTGAATGGCGATTGGATCTTGGAGTGCCCACAACGGGCGGCGAACCTATCATGTATGATGGAGCGATTTATGGTTTCTTCATCTATGAGAGCGACACCTACATCCAATTTGTCGCCGTGAAACAAGAGCATATCGTCCCAAGCGATCGCTTGAAGGCGATTCAGGATATCCGTTCTGCCGTTCCTTCGCGTCATGAAGAAGGCGACATCGCTTTGCCGCTGACGCATGACAATGTGACCGGCGATATCGTATGGTCTTCGACCAATCCATCAGTGATTGCCATCAACGGCGATGTGACATTCCCAGAAACCGACACGGTCGTCACACTATCTGCGACATTCTTTGTCGGCGCAGAGGAAATCACCGTCACGCGTGATGTGCTCGTGATCGGACAGATCAAGATCGTCCTGCAAGTGGATGATGTATTGAATGATGGCATCCATGGCGATATCTTCAATGTCGAAGGCGTCGTCCTGAGCGGTGGGTACAATACCGTCGGCGGGTTGTCGGATATCTTCTTGCAAGACAAAACGACCGGTAGCATCATCATCGTGCAAAACTTGATGGGGCTTGGAGTAGACTTCAACATCGGTGATTTGATTGAACTCAGCGGATCGCTCGTCATCGACAGCAATATCGATGGCAACGAATACGGCAAGAAATTTATCCAATACGATACGAATCTCGTTGTGGAAGAAGTGAATTTCGGCATCTTGGATTACAAGACCAACGCGATTGTCGTTGACACTCATGAAAATGCCGTATTGCTATTTGATAAAACAGCATTGGTATTTGGTGCGGTATATTACATCGGTGGCGACACATTCTATTTCAACTGCACATCGAGCACTTATAGCGCAACAGGTAGCCTTAACGCGCGTTTCCACTTGAACCCTGCAGCAGCGGGTATTAGTGATATTCGTTATGGTACAAAGACGATGGTCATCAATGATTCCGGAAGCCGTGCAAACGTCGGCGAGAACTGGGTTGAAGATATTCTCGGAATCAATGCATCGAATTATCCGGGAATTGGTTATCCAGGGAATGAATATCACGGTGGTTTCTATGCGGTTTTGAAAAATGGTTCTGCCTCTTACTATTATTGGACGCTTCTCTCTGTAGATGATTTTGACTGGGAGACCGACGAAGAAAAAGTCGCACGCGAACTGGACGAACTGATTCCTGCGAATATCACAGGTGGCGATCTTGATTTGCCGACCACCCATGACCTCGTGACAGGAATCGTGACTTGGAGCAGCGACAAACCCGACGTGATTTCGAACACCGGCGATGTGACCTACGGCAGCGAAGATGTTGTGGTCACCCTGACTGCGACATACGTGGTTGATGGACTCGAATATACAACCGACATTGTCATCAACGTCTTAGCGCTTCCCGTGATGAGTGTTACGCAAGTGCTGGCTTCAGCTACTGACGGCGAAGTTGTGAAAGTCAAAGGTATTGTGGTTGGGTTCCACTGGAATGGCTCTAGCACAGTCACCGCAGCCACGAACGGAATCATTTTGAAAGATGCGACCGGCAATGATGTGTTATACGTTGTGGGTTTATACGGAGAATACGGCTCTACGCGAGCAGTATATGTGGTAGGTGAAGGTGAAGAGGCTCACACGCTTGCGCTTGGCGATGAAATTGAGTTCAGCGCCACATACGGTATTGCCACTACCACAGGACATGCGGGAAGAAAGACATTGACCATCGCCTCGGCGGCAGCTGCGAATATGCAGATCAAAAACACCGAAGTGGCGTATACATTTGATACGGCTTCCGCAGTAGTCGTTGACAGTGACGAAGATCTGTTGGCGGTAGCTGAAGGGCTTGAGTATGGAAAATTGTATAAACTTGAAGGCGCATTTTGCTTCCGCTCTTCCGCGAGTTCCTATGGAACCGCAATCAACATGGTTCCGTCATTCGCCCACGCGGAAATTGCTGATTTCAATGAAATCGTGACATGGGAAACATCTCGTCCGCAGCGCTTCAGTTTCAAGTTTGATGGTAATGTTCCCAACTTGGGCGATGCTTGGTGGGAAACCATGCTAAACGTCACGAGCGCGAACTTTGGCGGCACGGCATTGGATGGACATATGTATGAAGCAGGCAGTTATATTTACTTCTACATTGGAAATGCGCTTCCGACCGCAGTTACTGCAAACGGTTATATCCAATTGGTCATCCTCGATCCGTCTCATATCAACGTGACGAGAATTCTCCCTTAGGATCAATCGGAATCATTTAGTTTCTTAGTCATTTAAGTATCGTTTCCATCGTGGTTGGGCAGGGTTGATGAATGACCCTGCCCTCCCCGATGAGGTTTTCGACCCGAAACAGAAATTTTTGTGTGTCAAAAAACTCAAATAGTCATCTGTTGTCAGCACATTCTAGGGTTAAAAGGAGATTGCTTTGAAATCAATTGTGATAGGCGTCATCGGCGCCGATGTACATGCTGTAGGTAACAAAATCATCGATTATACATTACAAAATGCAGGATATAACGTCATCAATATCGGTGTTTTATCCTCTCAAGAAGACTTTATCAATGCCGCGATCGAAACGGATGCGAAAATGATTCTCGTATCTTCTTTGTATGGCCATGGCGAAATTGATTGCCGTGGGATGCGCGACAAGTGCATCGAAGCGGGGATTGGGAACATATTATTATATGTCGGCGGCAATATCGTGGTTGGAAAACAGAACTTTGACGAAGTACGTCGTCGTTTTATTGATATGGGCTTCAACCGTGTGTATGCGCCGGGAACCCCAATTGAGAAAGCGCTTAAGGATATTCGGGAAGATTTGGGCGACTGATATGGCTACTTATCTGTTGATTGATTTTGGGTCAACGTTCACGAAACTGACCGCTGTTGATTCATCCATCGGTGATGTGATTGGTTCGGCTTCTCACTTCACGACGGTGGATACCGACATTACGGAAGGATATCAAAACGCGTTGAACCAACTGTACCACAATATCGGCCATCACATATCTTTCGACCACACGATCGCGTGTTCTTCCGCTGCCGGAGGACTCAAGATGGCAGCCATCGGGCTGGTTCAAGAGTTGACGGTCGAAGCGGCAAAACGCGTGTGTCTGGGTGCAGGCGCAAAAGTGGATCTCGTGTTTTCTCATCATCTGACGAATGCGGAAGTTGCATCGATCACCAAACAAAAAATCGACATTATCCTCCTGGCAGGGGGGGCAGACGGTGGTAACACCGAATGTGTCTTGTATAATGCAAGAAAACTCGGCGAAGCGGAAATCGTAATCCCAATCGTTTACGCCGGGAATAAGTCCTGCCAAGACGATATTGCCGATATCTTTACGCATTATGGCATCGATGGATACATGTGTGAGAATGTGATGCCAAAAGTCAACGTGTTGAATATTAAAAGCGCGAGAGACCAGATTCGCGAGATATTCTTGAAAAAGATCATCGTAGCCAAAGGCATCAAGAAAATCGAAAGTCAAATCGATCAGGTCGTATTGCCCACACCCGAAGCGGTGTTGCGCGCATCCGAATTGCTTGCCAAAGGCTATCTTCATGAATCAGGGCTCGGCGACATCGTACTTGTCGATATCGGAGGCGCGACGACAGACATGTACTCCATGTGTAATGCGACCAATCGCTCCGATGTCATCTTGCACGGCCTGGAAGAACCGTTTGCGAAACGAACGGTCGAGGGAGATCTGGGAATGCGTTACTCGGCTCCAGGCATTATCAAATCTCTATCCAGAGAAGAGATCGAATTCATCAATCAAGATAAAGGCGTTGACATCGTTGAAGCAGTGCAATATCGCTATGATCATGTGTCGACCATCCCGGAAGACGAACGCGACGAATTCATCGATCAGCTTCTCGCGGAGATGTGCGCGTATCAAGCGATGCAACGACACGTCGGACGAATCGAAGAAGTATTGACACCGATGGGCAAAGTATATAATCAGGTAGGCAAAGACTTGAGCGAAGTGGCATATGTCATCGGTACGGGCGGGGTCATCATCAAGTCGAAAAAGGCGCGTGAGATACTCGTTAAAACGACCAACGTTCTACATAGCCATCTTGAACTGCGCCCGACCAATCCGGAGTTTCTTATAGACAAGTTGTATATTCTCGCAGCCATGGGCCTGTTGTCACAGCATGAACCGGCCTTGGCGCTCCAAATAATGAAAAAGCATCTGATGACAGTTTAGAAAAGGGATAGACCGATGGAATTAAAAAACAAGAAGTGGACGGAAGCAGAATTTTTAGAAGAACGGGAAAAAGTACTGAAGACGTGGCCAACCGGAGATGATCCAGCCCTCAATTTGGACGTGGCTCTGGAATTTCTGAGAACGGTGCCGCGATCAAAGAATTTTGCCTTGAAACTCAGCAAGGCAAAGAAGGACTGCCGTACGATGATTCAACCGCGCGCAGGCGTTCCGGTTCTTGAAGAACATATCAAATTGATGAAGTATCTCGAAGAATCAGGGGCGGATTTTTTGCCGTCGACCGTGGACAGTTATACGCGGCAAAACCGTTATCTCGAAGCGCAAAGAGGTATGATCGAAAGCAAGCAGATCGGTCGCGCGCTCTTGAATGGTTTTCCGGTAGTCAATCATGGCGTCTCCGGTTGCAAAGCGGTATATGAATCAGTGCATGTCCCCTTGCAAGCGCGACATGGAACGCCCGATGCCCGACTCATGGCCGAGATCATCCATGCATCCGGGTGGACATCCAATGAAGGGGGCGGAATCTCTTATAACATTCCTTACGCCAAATCGGTGTCGCTAGAGACCAGTCTCTTGCATTGGCAATACTGCGATCGCCTCGTCGGATTTTATGAGGATCGTGGCATCTCCATCAACCGCGAACCGTTCGGGCC
>JAQVTV010000027.1 GCA_028699855.1 Candidatus Izemoplasmatales bacterium
CTCTACAACCATGATATCACATCTTTGGAAAATTATGTACTACTCGTCCATGAATGGATGATATTCTACAATATTAACCGTCGTAGAAATAGAAAAAAGTAGACAGCGTTTTTTTTACGTGTCTACTAAATGGGGTTCACTTTAAAACGCACATGTTTTCTTTATCATTGAAAATGATCAGGCTTTCTTTTCCTTCTTAAAGCACATAAACCAATCGAGGCAATAAACATCCTTGTTCTTGGACTCCATACGCTCTTTGGCGGTTCCGCAAGAACCGGCGGTCGGAACAATGGTGTCGTCTCCGGGACGCCAGTCGGCAGGTGTTGCGACGTGATCGCTGTCTGCCTTTTGTAACGCCTGGATGATGCGTTTGATTTCGTCGAAATTGCGACCCATGGACAGCGGATAATACAAAATCGTACGGATGAATCCTTTCGGATCGATGACAAACACCGCCCGCACTGCCTGAGTATTGGATTGACCGGGCTGAATCATGCCAAACTTGTTGGCGACATCCATCCGGATGTCCTCGATCAGCGGGAACGTCACTTCAAGGTTCTTGAACCCTTTCCATTCAAGTTCGTTGATCTTCCTTAGCCAAGCGATGTGGGCATAAAGCGAATCGACGGACAGACCGATCAATTCCGTGTTCAAAGCCTTGAACTCATCCATCATGCTGGCAAAAGTCATGAATTCTGTCGTGCAGACCGGGGTGAAATCGGCAGGATGCGAGAAAAGAATCACCCATTTACCTTCGTAATCCTCGGGAAAATTGATGACTCCCTGAGTCGTCATAGCAGAAAACGCCGGTGCTTTTTCACCAATCAAAGGCATTCTGTGTACCACATGTTCTTCCATTTTGTTTCCTCCTAATAATATATTTATGATCGTGTCACATATATGATATCATTGAAAGAGAATGAAACAAAATCATCTGCTTGACTTCAATCGTGGTGATTCATATGTTCGCGACAAATGACATCAGAAGACACCAGAGTGCCTTCAAGATAGCGCGCGATGACCTCTGTAGCTTGATCATTGATGCCACGATAGACTTCGATTCCCAAATCTTCCAACATCTTGACGGCCATTTCACCGATGTTTCCGGTGATCAAGACATCCACACCTTCCTGCTTCAAATAATTGGGAAGATAGCCCTTCTGATGGGGCGGATTTTTGATAATCGTCGATCCGGTGATCGTCTTGTCCTCGATGTCATATACGATGAAATACTCACAATGGCCAAAATGATTGGAAATCATGTTACCTGATGTAGCAATAGCGACCTTTTTCATACTATAATCTCCCTCGATTGCGATGGTGTAAACGACACGGACGCGCACATCCCGGGTCTTCGGGTTGGCATATGTGATAATTTCCGCCGGCAATGAAAATCTTTTTTCCATTGACGATGGCGTCCGCCACCTTGTGCCGTGCATCATTATAAATCCTTTGAACCGTCGTCCGGGCGACCTGCATCTGTTGTGCGGCCTCTTCTTGGGTATACCCTTCATAGTCGATGAGACGAAGCGTCTCATACTCGTCGATGGGCAACACAATCTGTTCGCGCTTTCGATTGTTTTCGTCTTCCGGACCGTAACGCAGATTTTCTGGCATTTGACACACGGTTCTAGGTTTGTGTGGTCTTGGCATCGGTTTCACCTCTCTACATAACTAAAATAACATATTTATGGACATATGTCAATTAAAGATTGATCGTGTTTATACGGTTTATTCTTTTTCTTCTGCGAGCCGAGCTTGCTTTTCCTGAATTTCCAGGTTCATCTTTTCATAGAATGCTTCGGTGATAAAGTATTTCTTGTTTAAAACATAGAATGCACCATAAATCATCGCAATCGGCAAAATCGTGATGGATAATCTCAGCAGAAACTTCATGGTTCCCGTTGCTTTTGCCTTGAACGCGGAATCCGCAGCGGCATTGATTTCCATGAGGAAGATGCCGCGTTCTTCATTATAGACAAAATCCACGATCTGCAACGCGTCATATACCGCCTCTTCCATGTTTGCATCATAACCATAATCATCGAGGATGTTCGTGCGTGTCAACACATCCGCCATATATTCTGTTTGGTCATAGTGTTCCGCACTTGACACAGCATAAGTCTCGAAAATATTCTTTTGACGCTCAAGAGCGCTGACATTTTGACTTAAAGCATAGACACCGGAGATAATCAACACGAGCGTGAAAATCCCCTGTTGGAGTGCGCTTGAGAATTTAGCGACAAAGGGCCGGAGCGAGAAAATCACCGCTTCATTGCGATTGCCGGTCTTGTACTCGTTGTATTCGATCGTATTCGTCATGTTCACGATGATGACCATGTAAAAGATCGCTTGGCCGCTAAAAATCAACGCGCCAAAGAGACATACGGTGACGATATGCACCGGAATGAAGGGCACATATCCCATAATCAACATCAAGACATAACCAACGGTCAATGTCACAAAACTGTATCCGAGCAATTTTTTCCTTGAGAATCGCTTCGCAAACGATGCATAGAAGCTTTGGATCAGGATGTTGCAGACACCGAACGTCGCGATAAAAATCAGTACCAGCGTCCCGTTGTATCCAAGTTCAATGTAGAAGAAATTATAGCCTAATGCCACCAACAATCCCGAACCGACACTATAGAGCATCAATGATAACGACGCCCATAACAACTGGTCGTTCTTCCGTATGACGGAAAACATCTTCTTGATCGTGATCTTCTCTTGCCTCTCGGGATTGATTTCTTTCGGCTCACGAACACCCAAAGAGGTCAAAAGCGTACAGGCCATAAAGAAGATGACAAACCCGACCGCGATTCGGGCATAGCCTTGAACCGCATTACCCACAGTGGTGAAACTGATGATTGCATTGGCCAAGAAAGCACCGACACCGGCGAAAACCACGACCATGCTCGTCACTTCGTCGCGATCCTTCTTGTTTCGAGAGAGATTGGGAATCAAAGACCAATAGGGAATATCGTTCAAGGTGAACGCTATTTCCCACAACAAATAGATCACGCCAAAGAAAATGACGAAATCCCATCCGCCGAAACGTCGCGTGGTGAACATGAAAAAGACAGTGATGCTCGTCAAGATTCCCCCAAGCAGGATCCACGGGCGATACTTGCCCCAGCGCGAATGTGTGTTTTCCACGATAGACCCCATAATCGGGTCGTTGACCGCGTCCCATACACGTCCGATGACAAGCAATGTGCCAATGGCAGAAAAGTGTTCAATACCCAAATTCAAGCCCGAATATTGAACGTAGGTCATCAAGAAGGTTGCGACCAATTGATAGATCATGTCTCTACCTATGCCACCCACACTGTACATCCATTTATTTCTTCGTAGTAGCTTCTGTTCAAAAGTCATTGTTTGCGTCACGTTATTCGCTCCGATCATTAGAAAATAAACCTCTAAGCAATATTATATCAATATCCCGGAAAAAATCATCTAAAAACAAAGAAATCGCTTACAAAGAAAGCAATAACGGGCTATTTTTCTGTCCTGAGCATCATCAAGCAGAAGATTTGACCGGAAATCAGTTTCTATACTATAATGTTGTTATCAATAATAAATCTATATGAGGAGTCTATATCATGAAACCACGCATCCATCTCTATTATTTCACTGACCCGCTTTGTTCGCACTGTTGGGCATTAGATACCACTCTGACCTTATTCAAACACGCTTACGCCGATTATCTCAACATCATCACCGTCATGGGCGGAATGCTTGAGAGTGGAAATCATTACGATGATCTCAAAGGCCCTTTGGCAAAGGAACAAGCCAAACATTGGGATCAAGTCGGAGCCTTTTACCGTATTCCCATCAATAGTGAAATATGGATGAAAGATCCGATCACATCCTCATTTCCTTCCAGCATCGCCTTTCTGTTAATCCAACAGAAAGACCCCGTTCAAGCGGCGAAATTCATGCGTCTTGTGCGTGAGGGAGCGTTCGTTTTTGAAAAGAACATCGCCAAGAAGTCTGTGCTTCAAGAGATGATGGCACAGCTCAATATCGATTCGGAAAAAATACTTGAAACGGCCTTTTCTCCGGAGGGCAAACAAATCCTCATCAACAATATGCAACCCATGATTGACTTGTCGATCAACGGTTTTCCTTCTGTCGTCATGGTCAACAGCCGTAACGAAGGTATCAAGGTGACAGGGGCTAGGACATTCGACACGTACAAAAATGCCTTGATTAAGATCAAAGGTGATTTCGATGACTTGATCGAAAAACCTACACCGAGCCTCGATCAACTCCTGGACATCTTCCCTCATGTCTTCTTCTCTGAAATCCAGAAGATTTATCACGTCGACGCGAACCAAATCGAATCATACATCCGCTCAGAACTCAAGAACGTTCCCCATCGGATCGAATCATTCAAAAAGATACGCTACGTACAAAAAAGCATATAAAAGGTTGCAGAGATTTTCTGCAACCCTTTTTATCGGTTATTTACCCAAAGATAAAACAGGAAGATCACCAGGCCGAAACCGATTAAGATGACGAGAAACATCGGTAGATAGGCTAATAATGCTCCCCAAACCATCGCGCGCCTCTCTTTTCGTGTCAAACCGAGATCCTGCAGTTCCTTTTTTTTGGCTAGTGCCTTCTCGCTTTGATACCATGAGAAACCTTTCACATTCATGTTCGCGACGGTTTCACCCGTGTCGACAAATTTTTCCTTGTGTTTTTTGGCCCTGTTGACCTTTTTCATCAATCTTCCTGAGAATAGAGATGGCACGCCACAAAATGACCTGCATCATATTCTTTAAACTTCGGAATCACATGCTTGCACACTTCCATGCACTGGGCACAACGCGTATGGAACTTACACCCTGAAGGTGGATTGGCCGGGCTGGGAATATCCCCGCTCAAAATGATTCGCTGTTTCTTCGTTTCTGGATCCGGGATCGGAATGGCAGAAAGCAATGCTTGCGTGTAAGGGTGCATCGGTTTGGAGAAAATTTGTTTCGTATTACCTGTCTCTACGGCACTTCCGAGATACATGACCATAATTTCATCGGATATATATTCCACGACGGACAAGTCATGAGAGATGAAAATATAAGTCAACCCGAATTTCTCCTGAAGGTCGACGAGCAAGTTGATGATTTGCGCTTGAATCGACACATCGAGGGCGCTGACAGGTTCATCACAGATGATGAGATCAGGTTTGAGCGCCAAGGCTCTCGCGATACAGATTCTTTGACGTTGTCCGCCGGAAAATTCATGCGGATAACGGCTGAAATAGTAAGCGGGCAACCCGCAGTCCTTCATCGTTTTCAGGATGTATTCTCTGAATTCGGACTTGGGCACGAGTTTGTGCTCGCGAACCGCTTCACCGATGATTTCACCGATCGTCATCCTCGGACTCAAACTGGAATAGGGATCCTGGAAAATGATTTGGATCTTCGGACGCAGTCTGCGTAAGTCTTTGCGTTTCAGTTTGCGGATGTCAATCCCTTCGAAGAGAATCTCTCCTTCGGTGACGCTATGCAATCTGAGAATAGTACGTCCCAGCGTTGTCTTTCCGCAACCGGATTCGCCAACCACACCCAAAGTACTACCCTTTTTGAGGTTGAAACTGACATCATCGACCGCTTTGACAAACCGCCGATTCTTTTTGATCCAACTTTTATCGATAGGAAAATATTTCTTCAGGTTCTTGATGACCAAAATATCCTTATGTTTATCAAAACTACCGCTTTGACTCTTTGTGGACGTGGCTGTTTTCAATGCCTTTTTTTGATCTTGAATCGTCATTTTTTTCCACCCGCCTTTATTTTGGCGAATTCATTCGCGAGTTCCTCATATAAGTAGCATGATACGGTGTGCGTCGGAGAAACCTGCAGTAATTCGGGATACGCACCATTGCATTTCTCGAATCTTCGATTGCAACGATCACGGAAGTAACAATAGTTCGGCAAATTGATCGGGTTAGGAACCGTACCGGGAATCGTGTAGAGCTTCTCTTCGCCTGAATTCAGTGCGGGAATACTCTTTTGCAGTCCCACCGTGTAGGGATGTAGCGGTTCTTTGAAGATTTCCCGAGCCGTCCCTTTTTCGATGATTCTTCCGGCATACATAACGACCACAAAATCAGCCATCTCGGCAATGACGCCCAAGTCATGCGTAATAAGCATGATGCTACCATTGATTTTACTCTTGATTTCTCGCAACAAGTCGAGGATCTGTGCTTGGATTGTCACGTCAAGCGCAGTGGTAGGTTCGTCGGCGATAATCAGTCTCGGATCGCAAGCCAAAGCCATGGCAATCATGACTCTCTGTCGCATACCACCCGATAATTCATGGGGATAGGCGCGATACACGACATCGGGCATCGCGATACCCACAAGATTCAGCATCTCGATGGAACGCACCTTGGCTTTTTCTCTCGTCATGTCCTTGAAGTGGAGGAACAATACCTCATCGAGTTGGTCGCCAATACGGAAGACAGGATTCAAACTCGTCATCGGCTCTTGAAAGATCATACTCATTTCCTTGCCGCGAATCTTGTTCATGTCAGCCTTGGGAACTTTTGAGATATTATATACTTTGCCGTCTTTTGCCGCGTAGCGGATCTCGCCTTTGGCGATTTGGCCTTGCGGACTCTGAAGGAGTTTCATCAATGCGAGACTCGTCACACTCTTACCGCAACCGGATTCGCCGACGACACCGACGATACTTCTCGCGGGTATATCGAATGAGACACCGTCCACGGCTTTGACAATACCGGCATCCGTAAAGAAATACGCATGCAAGTCATCAAACTCCACGACATTGTTCATATCTCTCATTTTGGACAAATACTCTGATTCGGGAACGTTCTTGCGATTGTTCATCTTTTCAAAGTTTTTGAGAACTTTCTTGTTTTCCGCCGCTTGTTTCTTAATGTCTTCTTTACTGATGTAATGGACGCTGTCTTCTTTCCGCTTTTTGATTCTTCTTTTGATCTTAGTTTTGAAAAAATCGATTATTTTCATTTTCAACTATCTCCTCATCTTCGGGTCGAAGGCATCGCGGAGGCCATCACCAATGAAATTGAACGCAAGTACGGCCATCACGATACAGACACCGGCAGGTACCCATATATTGGGATAGTTTCTTAAAACATCTCGACCGGCAGCGCCACTTGTGGCACTGATCATCGTTCCCCATGCGGCAAAGGGGAAGGGAACACCGATTCCGAGATATGACAACGTCGATTCATAAAGAATGATACCACCGAGACCCAAAGTGGCTTGAACGATGATCTGCGGCATGACATTCGGGATAATGTGTTTGAAAATCTTTCTTCGTGTGCTCAAGCCTGTTGCTTCGGCGGCGGTCATGTATTCGAGTTCACGAATACCAAGAATCTGACCACGGACCAACCGTGCAACACCGGACCACCCAAAGAAAGTCAATATCCCCATCAGATAATAGATCCGTAAATTACCGGGAATATTCCAGCCGTCGAGCAAAGATGCTGCAAGCATCAAAATCGGCAGTCCCGGCAAGCAGTTGAATATATCGACCACACGCATAATCACCTGATCTGCGGCACCACCGAAATATCCGGCGATAGAACCGAAGAACATGCCAATGATGATTTCTGCGAAGATAACGATAAAACCAAGTGTCAATGATACGCGACCGCCATACATCAAGCGGGTCAACACATCATAACCATAGTTATCCGTTCCCAGCCAATGCGTCCATGACGGCGGCGTTTTTGAAAACACTTGATAAGGGTCGCTTACTTCATAAAATACATAGGTGACCTGTTCCATAAGACCCGTATCTTCGTTGAGTTCATTCACAACGATTTGATGAGGCAAAACAGAGACGACCCATTTATAGTCTCCAGTTGATTGAATTTCTCCCCACGGAGAGAAAAGCGGACCAAGAAATGAAAAAGCAAACATCAATGTCAAAGTGACCAATCCGATGAGTGATAGCTTGCTGCGGAAAAAACGCCTGAGAACCAAGCGGCCCGGGCTGATGACTTTGGCCTGATCGGCTAAAGATACTTCTTCCGGTAGATTTGTGGGTGTCGTTGATACGTTTGTTTGATCAAGATTTATCTTGACATTTCTATCATCGCTCATCGCTTACCACCTATCAAACTAACTCTCGGGTCGACGACGGCATACATCAAATCGGACAATAACGTCCCAATGACCGTCAACATCGACAGAAATAAATTATAGGCCATCACAAAAGGAATATCGCCTTGTGTAACAGCGCGATACGCGGCTTTACCGATTCCATCAATACTAAAGATGGTTTCAGTAATCATCGCACCACCGAATAGTCCCGGCAAGATGCCCGCCAGTATGGTGACCAACGGAATCAAAGTGTTACGAAACGCGTGCTTATATATGACTTTGTGTTCGCTAAGTCCTTTTGCCCGAGCCGTACGGATATAATCAGAGTTCAAGACCTCGAGCATATTGGTGCGGGTATAACGCATCAGTCCACCAATGGATAGAATAACCAATACGGTGATCGGTAATACGAGATGATGGACCATGTCTAAAAATACAGGTAATTGACTGTTCGGGTCGACCAAGCCCGCATAAGGGAACCAGCCCAGCTGGATTGAGAATATCCTCAAAAGCAACGCACCGAAAAAGAATGATGGAAGGGAGATGCCCATCATCGCTAAAACTGTGACGCTGTAGTCGACGACTCCGTATTGTTTTGTCGCAGACACAATTCCCAAAGGAATTGCGAAGGCAAACTGAAGAACGGTTGCAATCAAGGCAATGATAAATGAAATTCGGCTTTTATTGGCAATAATATCGAGTACATTTTTACTGGATATGGGTTTGGTCAATTGGTTCCCATCGATATCCAAGATGGGATTGCCATATTGATCTTCCAATAATTCCACTCTGCCTGTATTGACAGAAAAAATGAAGGAATCACCCCATTCCCCTTTCAACACATTTCCAAGCCATTTCAAATACCCTTCGCCGATTCCTGAGGTCAATCCATAGATTTCTCTTTGGCGATCAACCATTTTTTGTACTTCACCGGTGGAGTCTAGTTGAATTTGTGCGTAATATTTGGTTTGGATAAAATCCAAACCGGGTTTGATGCGCACCAATCCATAGATTATGACAGACACGCCCATCAAAATCAGGACCGATAGTGCAAGTCGTTTAATAATGTATTTTATCATTTTACAACAATAAGGCTCAGTCTCAACGACTGAGCCTTATTCTCCTCGTTATTAATTTGAGTTACTTGCGTATGTGCAGTAAATCCTGTTCATGTGTGAATCGGTGTTATCCGATTGTAACATTAACCGTTTCGTTGCCATTAACGCCCGAAGCAAAGCTGACTTTCCAAATTTCCGCTAATGGTCCCCAATAAGGAGTGACCACAGATGAAAGAGTTGTTTGGTCAATGATATCGCCATTGTATACGAACAAGTTCTTTCTTTGGTAAGTCGGTACTTCAATGTTCAACTGAGCAAGAACTTCAAGGGCTTTTTCATAAATCGGTTTTCTCTCTTCAGCAAGCATATATTTCGTTCCAAGTTCAATGAGATCGCCAAGATATTGCAAAGCTGCTTTTTGGTTCATTGTGACAGTCGACCCATCAAGTTTAACTACGTCAATCGTTCCAAGTTCATCGTTATCGCCGTTTTCAAACAACCATTTGAT
>JAQVTV010000028.1 GCA_028699855.1 Candidatus Izemoplasmatales bacterium
CGGGATACATTTCTCATTATTTCAGCGAGTTCGTTCAGGAATGCAGCGTTAATCGCAGAGAAATCGCGAGAACGATTCATATGCTGTTGCAAGAGAAGGATTTTTGGGTTTGGTTTGCCGATAGAGCGGAGGAACGTGTCGCACCGCTGAAGGCATTGCAGGATATGTTGAGGGATGAAGACGGATACCTTTTGACAGAAGCCGTATTCAAGATCGTGTTGGACGAGGTCTATCACTTGGCGGCTACGGCAGATGAAAATGCATGGGTATTTATCGACCAGCTGATTATCTATGGACTGGGGTATTTCTTGGCACAAGAAGATCCTGTTGTACTCACGTCTGAGATTCATCATTTCGGCGAAATGCTCGAGATGCTGTTTTTGACGATTTCAGCGTCTGATATGACAATGATTGAGGATTGGATAGAGATGTACCTTGACCTGTATCTGGCGTCCATTTGGGATCAAACGTTGCTTGACGCGCGTTTCCCGGATTTGATGGATATTGCATCGACGTATTTACCGGCATTGCCTGATGTGACAAGCCTGATCGCGGATTTGTGTATAGGCTTGACGCTTGATGATGTGCTAACCTTGCGCGCACAGATCCTATTATTAATGCAACTTCCTTCCGGAGATGAAACGTATGATATGGTCATCATCACGGTAAGTATCGCCAACATCATCCAGGAACTCGTCGTTGAAGATGGTTTGGACAGTGATTTCGTCATCGAGATGGTGATCGGCATGATGTTCGACACCCGCTATGCCCTTGGTTATGAAGATGGGTTCACATCCAGTGATCATGTTGCAGCAATCAAACTGGTCGTGGACGAGATCCTTGATATGGTGCCTCTCTTATCCGGAATCGACATCTATGATGTATCTTCGCAAGAAATGGATTACATCTACCAATTCATCTCAATCATGATGGAACTTGAAGCGCAATTGGAATAGAGCGATATTTTTCTCAGAAGAAGCCGATTTTAGTTTATCGGCTTCTTTTTTGTTTTATGGTATAATGAAAGCAGGTGATGTATGTGATTACGGCGATGACCAACGATCGGATTAAAGCGATCATGAAACTGAAACAGAAGAAATATCGTCAAGAGTCTCGCTCCTTTCTTGTCGAAGGTTGGCATTTGGTCGAAGAAGCCTTGAAGGCGAATCGATGTCTCACGGTGGTGCACACGGATCATGTTCCTCACTTTACGGGTCCCACACTCCATGTCACCCCCGAGGTATTTAAGAAATTATCCGATGTGGAGAGCATTCAAGGCATCATGGCTGTGGTCTCTTTTCCCGAGGAAAGGCCGCTTACGCAGCGCATTTTGTTGCTCGATGGCATTCAGGATCCCGGAAATCTCGGAAGTTTACTTCGATCAGCCCGCGCTTTTGGTTTCGACTCGATCGTGATGGAACAGACGGTCGATGTCTATAATCCGAAAGTCGTACGCGCGACACAAGGTGCGATTTTCGGTCTCCATTTCTTTGAGGACAGCCTTCAGGATTTCATGAAACATCATCCGGAGTACACGTATTACGGCACGACGCCCCAAGGGGGTGTCGATCTGAGCCGGATCGAACATGATTCGGAAAACATCGCGCTCATCCTTGGTAACGAAGGGTCCGGGATCCGTGATGAGCTATTGGATGCAACGACCATGAACCTCACCATTGCCATCGCGCATCAGGAATCCTTGAACGTCGCTGTTGCCGGTGGCATATTGATGCATCTATTAAGGGGGAAACGATCATGAAGTTTATTCACAGAGCCGAGCGGATTTACGCGAAGGACAAGGAAGGTCGTCTGCTCGCGGAAGTCACCTTTCCCAAACGGGATGAACGAAGGACGGATATCAACCATGTGTTTGTCGATGAATCGTTGCGCGGGCAAGGCATCGCGAGTGAATTGATGTTATTAGCATATGAAACCATCAAAAAGCAAAAAAAGCAGATAGTCGCCAAGTGTCCGTACGCCATCGATTGGTTCAAGAAACATCCCGAGTATCAAGATATCGTCATCAACGTAAAAACGCAGAAAACAACATAATATTCTTGTCTACCCAACCTGATTATGGTACAATATATATGGCATAAGTAAGAGTAGGGAGGGTCGGACCCTCTCTTTTTAATGAACTAGGGGTGAAAAGCATGCAGCTCGAAGCGCTGAAGAAAGAAATCGCGCTCCAACTGGAGCGAATTAACTATCGATTATATGATCTCGAATACGTAGAAGAACACAAGCAGATGATCCTACGTGTATCGATCGATCACCCCAAGGGGATTTCGATCGATGATTGTGTCGAAGTCAGTCAGGTGCTATCGGATTTTCTCGATCAGATCGATCCGTTTTCCGAAAGTTACCAACTTGAAGTGTCTTCTCCGGGTGCGGAACGTCCGTTGAGAAATCTTCAGGAAATCGAAGCGGCCGTAGGACGATATGTTCATGTCGAAACGTATGAACAAGTGTTCGAGGGAGACTTGGTTCGTTTCGAACCCCACAGCATCACCGTGCGTGACAAGCGCAACAAGCAAACGATAATCGATGTAGTCGACATCAACATGATCCGGCTCGCGATCAAATTTTAGGAGAAAAGCTCATGATTAGTAAAGAATTTTTCAAGGCACTCGATCAAGTTGCCGAAGACCGCGATGTTCCCAAAGAAAAGATTCTCGACATTTTAGGAAAAGGGCTGTTGAACGCGTATAAAAAGGACTACAACGGCCAACAGAACGCCAAAGTCGTGTTTAATGAGGAGCGCGCGGAAATCTTGATTGTCGCGACATATCTCGTCGTTGAGGACATCGATCCGGAAGCCGAAAAAGGCACGCAGATTACGGTCGATGAGGCGCAAGAACTCAAAAAGAACGCACGCGTGGGCGATATCATCGAAGTGCGGATCACACCAAAAGATTTCGGACGCATCGCCGCATCGAGCGCTAAGCAGATACTGACCCAAGGTCTGAAACAACTTGAACGCGAACGCAACTTCGAGATTTTCTCGGCGAAAGTCGGTGAAATGGTCATTGCCGAAGTTGTGGCAATCAGCGACGAGTTCGTCACCTTGTATCTCGGATATGAGACAGAAACCTCGATTCCCGCACGTGACCTCTTGGAAAGCGATCTCGTCATCGGCAACCAGGTCCGTGTCTATATCACCAAGGTCGAACAGACAACCAAAGGACCGAAAGTCTACGTATCCCGTACGGACCGCAATCTGGTCAAGCGTCTCATGGAGAATGCCATTCCGGAATTACAGGAAGGTATCGTCGAAATCATGGGTTTGGCCCGCGACCCGGGGGATCGCTGCAAGGTTTGCGTGGCATCCAACAATCCGAAGGTAGATCCTGTCGGAGCTTGTCTGGGGCGCAATGGTGTGCGAATCCGCGAAGTGATCGACTTGTTGAATGGGGAGAAAATCGATGTCTATAAGTACAGCGAGAATCCTGAAGAACTCGTGTCCAACGCAATCCAACCAGCCAAATCGATTGCCGTCATCATTGATCAGAGAGAGAAATCAGCCATCGCGATTGTTCCCGATGACCAACTCAGTCTCGCGATTGGCAAGCGGGGACAAAACGCACGTCTTGCCGTGCAATCAAGCGGCTGGAAGATCGATATCAAATCTGAGACAGATGCTTTGATTCAAGATATCCAACATTGATGGAGGTATTTGCTCATGCCGAAAGTCAAAAAAATCCCTTTACGAAAATGCGTCGTGACCGGAGAGCGTTTTGAAAAAAAACAATTGATGCGCATCGTCCGCACTCCGGATGGTGATGTCATCTATGATCCGACTGGAAAGGCCAACGGCAGAGGCGCATACCTTTCCCGGCTCGCTTCAACCATCGAGAAGGCGCGCAAAACGAAGATTCTCGCCAAACACCTTGAATGCGCGATTCCGGAACAGCTCTACGAGGCTCTGTTATGGGAACTTCGCCGTGAATAGACAAAAAGCGCTATTGACGCTGGGTTTGGCCCAACGCTCCGGCAAGGTCGTCTCCGGCGAATCGTTGGTTCTTGAGCAGATTAAGAAACAGAAGACAACACTGGTCTTCTTGGCGAGCGACGCAGGAATTAACACGACAAAACGAATAACCGATAAGGCGAGTTTTTATCAGATTCCGCTCATCCAAAACTTCACATCAGCGGAATTGAGTCGCGCCATCGGAAAAAATAATCGTATGACATTATGTATTACGGATTCATATTTTCAGACGTGTTTATACGATATCATCCACGAAATAACATAAGGAAGAAGAGGTGGTTTCATGGCTAATAAACGCCCCATGACCAAGAAAAAATCGAATTTCAAATCCAACAAACCCAACAATCGACCCGGCAATCGTCCCACTGTGAGCACTGCCGCAAAAAAACCACGCCCGATTGAAAAGAATGCGGAGCCTATCGAGAAAATTGTTCGCTACAAAAACAATCTGACCGTGCTCGAACTTTCGGAACAATTGCATCGTCCTGTGTCTGAAGTGATCAAGAAATTGATGTTCATGCGAATCATGGCATCTCAGACCCAGTCAGTCGATCGCGAAACCGCTGAGATTCTCGCGTTGGATTACGGTTTTGAACTGCAAGACGAAGTGATGAGTGATTTGACTCGTTTTGACGAACTCGTGATTGAGGATGATCCCAAAGATTTGATCGAACGGCCCGCAGTCGTCACGATCATGGGTCATGTCGACCACGGGAAAACGACATTGCTCGACACCATCCGCCACGCACGGGTCGTTGATACCGAGGCGGGAGGAATCACGCAACATATCGGAGCTTACCAAGTCGAACGCGCCGGGAAGGCGATCACTTTCATCGATACACCGGGACATGCCGCATTCACAGAAATGCGGGCGCGTGGCGCAAAAGTTACCGATATCGTGGTTTTGGTCGTTGCGGCTGATGATGGTGTGATGCCACAAACCAAAGAAGCAATTGACCATGCGCGGGCTTCGAAATGTTCCATCATCGTCGCTGTCAACAAGATGGACAAGCCCAATGCCAATCCGGAGCGTGTCAAGCAAGAACTGGCAGATCTCAACTTGTTGCCGGATGATTGGGGCGGGGAAACGCCATATTGTTACATCTCAGCTTTGAATGGAACAGGCGTGAACGAACTGCTCGATACCATTCAATTGGTCGCAGAGATGTTGGAACTCAAGGCGAATCCCAAAAGAAACGCCATTGGTACCGTCATCGAAGCGAAACTGGACAAAGGCCGGGGACCTGTGGCCACGATTCTCATATCCAACGGCACCTTGAAGATCGGCGACGCTTTTGTCGTCGGGAACACATACGGAAAAATCCGAGGCATGAATGATGACCTTGGTCGGAGCCTCCATAAAGCGAAACCTGGAGCTGCCGTTGAAATCAACGGGTTAAGTGATGTTCCTTTGGCAGGCGATGCGTTGATGGTCTTTGATGACGAGCGCGTCACCAAAGATATCGCGCAAAAGCGGTCGGATCGTCAGTTCAGCGAACATCACAGCACGAAAAAGACCGTTTCGCTTGAAGATTTCTTCCGACGTGCCGAGGGAAACATCAAGGAAATGCGCTTGATCATCAAAGCCGATACCCAAGGTTCGATTGAAGCCTTCAAGGGTTCAATCGACAAGATCAATATCGAAGGAACACAAATTGATATCGTGCGTACCGGTGTCGGTGCGATCACGGACACCGATGTCACCTTGGCGGAAGCGTCCAATGCAATTATCATCGGATTCGATGTTCAGGCTCCGGCGAATGTCCGTGACACGGCGTCGACACGCGGCGTGGAAATCCGTGATTATCGCGTCATCTATGAAGCTTTGGAAGATATCGAAGCGGCGATGAAGGGCATGTTGGATCCCGAATTCGAGAAGAGAATCATCGGAGAGGCCGAGGTTCGTGAAACCTTCAGCATCTCCAAAATCGGAACGATCGCCGGATGTATGGTGACATCAGGTGTGATACGCAGAGATGCGGATGTCAAATTGATCCGCAACGGCAAAGTCATCTATGAAGGTAAGATCCAATCCCTGAAACGCTTCAAAGATGATGTCAAAGAAGTGAAACAGGGGTATGATTGCGGCATCATGATCGAAAACTACAATGATATCAAAGTCGACGACGTCATCGAAGCATCGCAAATGAAGGAGGTGCCGATGAATGGCTAAAACCGATCGTCTAGAAACGCTCGTTCAACGTGTGCTCGCCGATGTGATCCATAAGGAAGTCAAGGACCAATTGGGGTTCATGACGATTACCGACGTGAAAATCACGAACGAATTATCCTTCATGACCGTTTTCTACACGATCTTCGGTACTATGGAAGATCGGGAGAAAACCAGGGAAGCTTTGGAACGCGCTAAAGGCTTTTTGAAGAATCAGATCGCGCTTCGCGTCAAGATGCGTAAGGTGCCCGAACTGATTTTCAAATATGATGATTCCATCGATAAGGGACACAAGATTGACGGAATCATTCGCGAAATCAAATAAACCCCGGGGATCCGGGGTTTTCTTTCATTAGTTGCATGTCTTTTTCAGCTTTGATATAATGATTGCAGGTGAAGAAAATGCATCCAACGATCAAGCAAAAAATCGATAGTCTCCCCGAGGCTCCGGGCAGTTACCAGATGCTCGATGAAAACAACCGCATCATCTACGTAGGTAAGGCCAAGAATTTGCGTTCTCGTGTCCGATCGTATTTTACGGGTAGCCATGATCAAAAAACGCAAAGTCTCGTGGCCAATATCCGTGACTTTACCTATATCGTGACCGCCTCGGAACTGGAGGCGTTTTTGCTTGAATTATCGTTGATCAAAGAACACAGTCCGCGGTATAATATCATGCTGATGGATGATAAGACTTATCCGCATATCGCGATCACCGACGAGACACATCCGCGGCTGTTGATTACCCGCTCGATCGATCAGAAAAATATAAACATTTTCGGTCCTTTTCCCGATGCGAGATCCGCACGCGAAACACTCGCGCTTCTCAACCGCGTATATCCGTTTCGCAAGTGCGATGTGATGCCGAAAAAATATTGTCTCTATTACCATATCGGGCAATGTCTGGGGCCTTGCGAGAACGATGTGGCACCACAGACGTATCAACCGATGATCGAGGGAGTCAGAAAACTTCTTCAAGGTCATATCAAGGAATTGATCGAAGATCTGACGCGCAAGATGCAAGAGGCATCCGATCAATGGGTATATGAGAAAGCGAAAGAGTATCGCGATACGATTGATGCCGTGCAAAAAACGGTACTCAAGCAATCGGTCATTTTTCAGGATGCCGGGGACCGCGACATCATTGCGTATCATACCTATGACCACTATATGGCTATTTCGATTCTCTTCATGCGTCAAGGACGTATCTTATTTTCGGAAAATCAGGTTGTGACGTACTATCAAGATCCGATATCCGCATTTTTGGATTATGTCGCGCAGTTCTATGACCATCATTCCTTGCCGAAAGAAGTGCTTTTGCCCAGTTCGGCACCGCTTGATTTGATCGGGCCTCTGTTGAACGACCGCGCCCGTTCTCCCCAAAAAGGCAAAAAAGCGGAACTCGTCAAACTCGCACACGACAATGCGCGCATTCATCTTGAAGCGAATTTGTCGACCTATCTCAAACAACATGACAAAACCATCGGAGCGATTGTGAAATTGGGAGAGATTTTGAACATCCCGACGCCGGAACGGATTGAAGCATTCGACAACTCCAACCTCTTCGGAGAGGCTGCTGTCTCGGCGATGGTCGTGTTTTCCCAAGGTTTGCCGGAAAAAAAAGGTTATCGTAAATATAAAGTCAAAAGCATCACTCAACCCGATGATTATCACACGATGCAGGAGGTCGTCTATCGCCGTTATCAACGCTTATTGGTCGAAGGTGGGAAAATGCCCGATTTGATCATCACGGACGGGGGACGGACGCAGTACCAGGCGACGAAGGAAGTCATCGATCAACTCTATCTCGAGATTCCTGTGATCGGGCTCAAAAAAGATGAACATCATCGTACCCATGCGATTGTGACCGAGACCGATGAATGGATTATCGATCGACATGATATGCTATATTTACTCCTAAATAAAATTCAAGAAGAAGCCCACCGTTTCGCCATTTCCTTTCATCGCAACCTGCAATCGAAAAAAATCTATGCCTCGATATTGAATGCGATTCCTTCGATCGGATCGAAAACGAAGATGAAGTTGCTTCAGCAATTCAAGACTATCGAAAACATCGTATCCGCGACCGATGAAGAGTTGAAGCAACTCGGACTCAACCAGAAACAAATCGAAAATTTGCGCATCGCGCTTGTGAAAACATAATTTATCTCGTGATGCATCCATCAATATGATACAATAGTGATTAATACAAGCAAACAAAGAATGAGGATGGACATGACACAATTCACCTATGGCATCATTCACCAAGTTGTGGAAGACAATCGGATCATCGCGCTCAAATATCGCAAGCGCATCACATACTACTATTTTCCTCGCGGGATGTTTGCGAGTTTCACGGATTATTTTCGATGTGGAATTTATCTGTTTTTACGTGTACAGATGAAGTCCAGACTCTATCGGGGACGTCGCGTCTTCAATGTGATCCACATCGAAAAAATCATGGATTCGGGGAGAAGATATCCGCATGTGTTTTATGATATCTCGACGATTAAGTCGGGAATCATCGGTGTCATCAACACAAAAAAACCTCGGCTTTTTATCGATTTTGAGATGTCTATGCCACCCTATCGTCATTATGAGGACTTCATATCGGAAATCATTCAAGCGGGGATGATTCTGACGGATTCAGAAGGCAACATCATCGAGCAGCATGCGATGTACATCCGTCCTGAATTTTTTCCGAAACTCACCGATCGCACAAGCAAGTTCTTGCGCATCACCCAAGCAGATTTGGACCAAGGGATATCGTATGTGGAGTTCTATTCACTTTTAAGGCGACTATATCAGGAATATCAGCCGATGATCATTGTCTGGGGCAGGAACGATACATTGGAGTTGTCCAAACTGAACCGTCTTCACCATTTGCGCGATCTCACCAAGAAAATGCAGTTCATCGATCTCTTGAAACTGCATAAGACATATTACGGACTCAAAAACGATTTAGGATTGTTCCACGCGTATTGTCTGTATTCCGGAGAAGAACTTCTCGATCAACGCCATGATGCTTTTCAGGACGCAGATACGACGAGAAAGGTGTTCCACTGGTTCAAAGAAACGGCGAACTCTGAACGGGTGATGACGATAGGTGATCATGATGCGTAGAGATCATGTGAACGGATCCGACCATGTGTCGGTGAGATCAGGAGTGGCTTACGGCTCAGGGGATATGGCCTTCACCTTCGGCACGGCCATCACCGGTTTTTATTTATTGATTTTTTTGACGAATGTCGTCGGTCTCAAAGGCTATATGGCTTCAGGGATCATCTTCATCGGTTTCGTATGGGATGCGATCACCGATCCCATCATCGGCTTCCATGCGGACCGAATCCGCTCCAAATTCGGACGTCGACGGGTGTTGATGCTTGCTTCCGC
>JAQVTV010000029.1 GCA_028699855.1 Candidatus Izemoplasmatales bacterium
CCTACATTCTCCGAGGCGGCACTGATGCCGGAAAAATCCATCTATCTCACTCCGGCTGTCCCAGTATCGCCCTGACCATTCCGACTCGTTACATTCATTCGCATTCGTCCATCCTCCACATGGACGATGTGACCCATTCCATACGTCTCATCACAGAACTCGTTCACAGTCTCGACGCCACATGCGTCCGAACGATTACTGAGGATTAACATCGGCCTTTCTTGAAATCTTCCTTGGGGAATGTTACAATAGAGCGGGTGATAGTCAATGCTCAGAATCATTTCCGGTCAATGGAAAGGCATCAAGATCCATGAAGTCGATCGCGATCAAACCCGACCGACAACGGACAAAAACAAAGAGTCGCTTTTCAACTCGCTCGGACAATATTTCGAAGGTGGATCCGTGTTGGATTTATATGCCGGTAGTGGTGCTTTAGGATTTGAAGCCTTGAGTCGCGGAATGGATTATGCCCTATTCATCGATAAGGCCCAGCCCGCCATACGGACCATCCATCAAAACGCACAACTGCTTAAACTCCATCCGGGCATCGATTATGACGTACTCCACGCAGATGTTCTCAGTACCATTCACCCGAGAATCAACCGTCAATTCGCTTTGATTCTCGCTGATCCACCCTATCAGAAAGAGCTTGCGGAGCACACACTTCAGTGGATCGATCAACGCAACCTATTGGAACCGGATGGTCTAATCGTAATCGAATCCCTTAAATCTTATGTGTTCACACACATCCCCGAGCGCTTGGAAATCATCAAAGAAAAAACCTCAGGCATCACGAAGTTTTCCTATTTCCAACTTAGGAGGTAAGTCGATGAAAATTGGTTTTTATCCTGGAAGTTTTGATCCCATCACTTTTGGTCATATCGATATTGTTGCTCGTGGACGCCTGTTGTTCGACAAACTCTATGTAGCCATATCGAACAATCCCAACAAGAAAACGATGTTTTCTGCAGAAGAACGTCTTCAGCTCGTGCGTGAAGCGCTTAAGGATTTTCCTAATGTGGACGTGATCCTCTCAGACAAACTGACGGTTCAACATTGTATTGAACTCGGAGCGAGTCATGTCTTGCGAGGTCTTCGTGCGGTGACGGACTACGATTATGAATTTCAACTCACCAACTTCAATCGGCATATCAGCCACAAGATTGATACGGTGTTTCTCATGACTGAGGGAAAGTACTCCTTTTTGTCTTCCTCGTCCGTCCGGGAGCTTGCGGCTTTTGGCGGTGATGTCACCCCCTTTGTTCCTGCCAACGTCAAAGCGGCCATGGATCAAAAGTATCAGTCAGTTCGCCCTTGATTGAGTTCTCCTCGTCTTCCATTGAAACGGCGACATTTTATTCTTTACAAAACCCGGCAGAGGTTATATAATAACATGTGCGTCAGGACTCGGTAGCTCAGCCGGATAGAGCAACGGCCTTCTAAGCCGTCGGTCAGGCGTTCGAATCGCCTCCGAGTCGCCATCCATTCGTCAACGACAAATTTCCCGATCAAATGGGGAAGTTTGTCTTTTTTTTATTCAGTGTCGTTCATCGCCTGAAAGAGCGTCAAACAACCAAATTCATGAGAAAATGTGTATGGTTTTTTGAAAAAAATGTTATAATGATAAGGGAGCTTGACCCGGTAGCTCAGCAGGACAGAGCAGCGGCTTCCTAAGCCGTCGGTCGGGGGTTCGAATCCCTTCCGGGTCGCCATCGGTTCTCGAAAATATGAATCACAGAATTATCTGGCCCGATAGCTCAGCTGGATAGAGCAACGGCTTCCGGAGCCGTCGGTCGGGGGTTCGAATCCCTTTCGGGTCGCCACTGAATATTTTGACCGCGTTCATGTAACGCGGTTTTCATTTGTTTGCAAATATTTGATACAACTAGAACATGATTAATTGATTATGATATAATGTCACTATAGGATGTATCATGAAGGAGGCAGTCATGAAACAAACATGGTATCGCGAAGGCGTTGTGTATCAGATTTATCCCCGAAGCTATCTTGACAGCAATCATGACGGCGTCGGTGACCTTCAGGGAATCATCAGTAAGGTGCCCTACCTTCATGAACTCGGTATCGACATCCTCTGGCTATCTCCCGTATACCAATCTCCGAACGACGACAATGGCTATGATATTTCCGATTATCGTGCCATTCACCCAGACTTTGGTACGATGGATGATATGATTGAACTCATCCAAACGCTTCACGATCATCATATCAAGTTGATCATGGATCTCGTGGTCAACCACACGTCCGATGAGCATCCTTGGTTTGTCGCATCGGCAAAGAACGATCCCAAGTACAAAGACTACTATCATTGGAAGACTACCAAAAGCAATTGGACGTCATTCTTTGGTGGCGAAGCTTGGACATATCACCCTGAAAGACAAGCATACTATTTGCACCTTTTTTCCAAGAAACAGCCCGATCTCAACTGGGATAACCCCGAAGTCCGCCGTGAGGTGAAGGATATCTGCCGTTTTTGGCTTGATCTCGGAGTAGACGGATTTCGATGCGATGTTATCAATATCATCGCCAAGCACAACGATCTGCCGAAGGGAAAACCGGGCATCGCACTCGTCGGTAAAGAACATTATTTCAATATACCTAAAATCCATGATTATTTATCCGAGCTCAGAGATGATGTGTTCGTGAACTATGATTGTTTCACCGTGGGAGAAACCGTCATGATATCTCCCAAAACCGCTTTGACCTACATCGATGAGGATGTCCGAGAATTGGACATGGTATTCCATTTCGATCATATGGGAGCGGATAATTACTTCGTCAAGTGGTTCATGAAGAAATTCCGTCCGATCAACTTGAAACGGCCATTGTCAAAATGGCAGATCATGCTGGGAGAGCGCGGATGGAACACCCTCTATCTGGAAAACCATGACCAGCCTCGGTCCGTATCACGTTTCGGCGATATCCAATATCACTATCATCTGGCAACGATGCTTGCGACCATGATCTATTTTCAAAGAGGAACACCCTTTATCTACCAAGGTCAGGAAATCGGCATGACCAACGCTTCCTTCCCGACGTTGGCGGAATATCAAGACATCGAGACGCACAACATATACAAAACCGGTCGACGTCTCGGATTATCCCATCGCAGAATGATGAAAAAGATCATGAAGATGTCTCGAGACAACGCCCGAACGCCCATGCAGTGGAACAGCCAAACACATGCCGGATTCACTGAAGCTACACCGTGGCTGAAGGTAAACCCCAACTATGTCGATATCAACGTTGAAAACAATCTCAAGGATCCGAATTCCATCTTTCATCATTTTCAGCACATCATCCGTCTTCGTAAAGCCTATCCTATCATCGTCTATGGTAGTTATGCCGACATCGATTTTCACCATAGGCGGCTGTATGCTTACGCACGGATATTGAATAATGAGCTCATCGAGGTTTATTGCAACTTCTCGAACAAACCATTGAAATGTCCGCATCTTGCTTTTTGGTCAAATGATCGATGCTTGATCTCGAACTATCCACTGGACCATGAAGAACCCTATCTGCGACCATATGAAGCACGGGTCTATTACGAAAAAAAATGAGCCGAGGCTCATTTCATCTGTTTGCTCACATTCTTGTGAATGGAAAAGAATTTCTTGATCACTATGAAAAGCCGTTGTTCCAGCGCGGCTTTTGCTTTAATAAAAGCTTCCGCATGATTTGCATCATCGACCGCAAACAGTTCCTTGAAAGGTGCTTTTGATGTCTCGAGCAATTGTTCCGCCATCGCGAAGGGCACTTTATGATCCATTTTCCCATGGATGAGAAACAAGGGCAGTTTACTCTTGCGGATGGCAATGAGCGGTGACACGCTGCCAAGGAAGAATCGATTGAAATAGAAATTGATGCATGAGACGCCTGGATAGAGCGCGAGTGCGATCTTCGGATGGGTCGTATGAAAGAAGAGTTTCCTAAGTGTCGTGAAGCCACAATCTGCCACCACGAGTTTGACGTTATTCGGAATGGTCATATTGGCTGCCAGCATCACGGTTGCCGCACCCATCGACACTCCGTGGAGCAATATCTGGTCTTGGGAGCCGTACGTCCTCAAGGCATAATGAATCCATTTCCGGAGGTCATAGCGTTCGATCTGTCCAAAGCCTGTCCGACTGCCTTCACTGTTCCCGTGTCCGCGCTGATCGACCATCATCACTTTGAAACCCATATTATTGTACATTCTCGCGATGAAAATCATATCCGTCGCCTGTGATTGATAACCATGCATCACAATCGCGATGTTGTTGGACTTCTCATCGTAACTCGGTAAAAACACACCGGTGAGCAGGGTGCCATCATACCCATGGATTTTCATCACTTCCTTGGGTGCGCGGTCATACCACGCCTTGCTTTCCGCAAAGAAGGGATCTTCATGGTCGACGAACGCAATCTGCCCGTATCCCTTTCGCGTAAACACTTTAAGATACATGAGATATGAGAGGCTGAAGTAGATGAGTATCACAATTACGACGATCAATAAGATAATATGTTTGGTCTCCACTTTGACACCTCCGAGACTATTGTATCACATTTGCGCTCAATGACAAGGTCGACAAAATGATTTTCAAATACCAAATAACCCACAAGAGATTCACCCACTGGTTCCATCTATATCGCATAGGTTCGCACATGGAGATTCATAGATGAAAGTCCCTTGTGATACGAGGCGATATTTGTTGACAACGATAGGGTGATAAGATATAATAACGTCGTATGTAAAAACGCATACCGCACAGAGAAGGTCACAAACCCGTAATCGGTACCTGAATGGCGAGTCTTAGCATTTGAGGAGGTGCAGACTATGTACGCAGTCATTGAAACTGGCGGCAAACAACTTCGAGTTGAAGTCGGTCAGGAAATCTTCGTCGAGAAACTCGATGTTGAAGCAGAACAAACTTACACATTCGACAAAGTCTTGATGATTGGTGGAGAAAAAACCAAAATCGGCAAGCCTTATGTCAAGGGAGCGAGCGTCATCGCAACCGTCAACAAACAAGGAAGGGGTTCTAAAATCATCATCTATAAATATGAACCCAAAAAACACTATCACCGCAAAAATGGCCATCGTCAACCCTATACCAAATTGACGATCACCGAAATTGCCGGTTAGTACCAGAGCATGGAGGTGTGACAGATGATTATTCAATTTCAAATCATGGAATTCCAAGCGTCGAAAAAAGGTGTCGGTTCAACCAAAAACGGTCGTGATTCCGCAGGGCGTCGTCTTGGAGCCAAATTATCCGACGGCCAATACTGCACAGCAGGTTCGATCATTTACCGCCAAAGAGGAACGAAAATCCATCCGGGAGAAAATGTCGGTCTTGGTAAAGATGATACCCTCTTCGCGATGATTGACGGAATCGTCAAATTCGAACGGCTTGGAAGAGACAGAAAACAAGCATCCGTATATCCACAAAGCTAAAAACAGGATAATCCTGTTTTTTTCTTCATTCAAACCGTTATCGAAGTACCTTCTTGAATAAACCCCCAGATTACGGTATAATTTTTAAAGAGTAGGAGTGATGCCGATGAAAAAACAAGTTCAAGCTTTGTTTAGAGAAATCTATGGAGATCATCCCCATATTCGTACTTTCTTCGCTCCCGGTCGCATCAATCTTATCGGCGAGCATATCGATTATAATGGTGGCTATGTCTTGCCTGCTGCGATCTCTCTAGGTAATTATGTAGCGGTGGCACATAGAAAGGATTCAACCATCCGGATGTACTCTCAACAATTTCCTGATAGCGGTGTCATCCAACTTTCCTTGGATCAGCTTGATTATCGTTCGAAGCACAGTTGGGCCAATTACGTCAAAGGTATCATTCAGGAACTCCTGATTCGCAAATATCCCATCAATCACGGATTCGATATGGTCATCACCGGAAATCTTCCACGGGGTGTCGGTCTTTCGAGTAGTGCTTCAATCGAAGTGTTGGTCGCGACGATGCTCGACCATCTCTTCCATTTGAACCTTAGCAAGGAAACCATCGTGGAAATCGCGCAATACGTAGAAAATCATTACATTCATGTCCAATGTGGCATCATGGACCAATTCGCCATCACCTTCGCACAAAAAAACCATGCCATGTTGCTCCATAGTACGACGCAGAAACATGCCATGATTCCCTTGAATCTCTCCGGTTATAATCTCGTCGTGGTGAATTCAAAAAAAGAACGAAGTCTCATCGACTCCCAATACAACACTCGAAAGAACGAGTGTGAAAAAGCACTCATGATTCTTAAACCCCATTTTCATGTCAAATATTTATGTGATATCGATTACGAATCATTCATCAGTCGCTTGGATCTCTTCAAAACCAACGAATTGTATCTTCGACGTGCACGGCATGTCATCACTGAAAACCTGCGCACGCGACTGGCTGCTGATGCGCTCATGCAACATGATTTACATCGGTTCGGCGAACTGATGCTGGAATCTCATTATTCACTCAAATCAGACTATGAAGTGACATCCGCGGAACTGGATGCATTGGTGGAACTAGGCATGAACTCCGGTAGCATCGGCTCAAGAATGATGGGTGCTGGTTTTGGTGGTGTGACATTACACCTCGTCAAGGATAATGATTTCGCGCGATTTACCCAATCCGTATCCCATGGGTATCACCATCGATTCGACATTGAACCCGACATCTTCATCATAGACACCTCTGATGGCGCACACGAACTCATCGATGTGCGTGAATGACATGATCATTCGCCCGGCCTATCTCGATGATCTCGCACAACTCGTCAGCATAGCGCGTATGGTTGTAAGAGATATGCATCGACAATCCATCCAGCAATGGACCGACCTCTATCCCGGATACAGAGATTTCTTCCATGACCTGTCCCAAGACGGCTTGTATGTCTGTTGCGAGGATACACGAATCATCGGCTCAATCAGTTGTTTGAAGGAAAATGAACCTTTTTATCACGAAATATCATGGCTCGGCACTCACGCATTAGTGGTGCATCGCATCATGGTCCATCCTGATTACCGCCATTTGGGTATCGGCAAAAAGCTGTTTTTGCATGCGATCCAAACCGCAATTGCGATGGGTTGTGATACACTCAAAGTCGATACACATCCCGATAATCACCGAATGATTCAATTGATTCAGTCCCTCGGTTTCCGTGAACAGGGCTACATTCCATCAATGCATCGTATCGGTTATGAAATCCCCCTTCAGAAAGAGAGTACCTCCTAATGTTCATCGATCAAGTATCCCTCAAAGTCCAGTCCGGAAACGGCGGAAATGGAATCATCGCTTTCCGACGTGAAAAACACGTCCCTTTAGGCGGTCCTTCCGGAGGTGATGGCGGCAGAGGCGGCAATGTCATTTTTGAAACCGATGAAGGTCTTTCGACGCTGTTTGATCTTCGCTACCAGAAATCGATCAAAGCGCGTAACGGAGAAGACGGAAAAAATAAGAATATGCGCGGTGCAGATGCAGAAGATGTCATCGTGAAAGTGCCCGTTGGCACAATCGTTTATGAAAGTGACACCAATCGCATCATCGCGGATCTCACAAAGCATCAAGAGCGCGCCCTCATCGCCAAAGGCGGAAGAGGCGGTCGTGGGAATCAACAATTCGCCACGTCGAGAAACAAGGCTCCCAGAATTCAAGAAAACGGCGAACGAGGCGAAATCCTTGATCTTCGCATCGAACTCAAGTTGTTGGCGGATGTCGGGGTCATCGGCTTTCCAAGCGTCGGCAAATCCACTTTCATCAATTCAATCACCAACGCCAAAGCAAAAACAGGTGATTTTCCATTCACGACCATCACACCCAATCTCGGTGTCGTCGAGTTCCCATCACTGCCCCCATTCGTGATCGCGGACATGCCTGGCATCATCGAAGGCGCGTCTCAAGGTTCCGGATTGGGACTGCAATTCCTAAAGCATATCGAACGCACACGCGTGTTGATCCATATGATTGACGTCTCAAGCAGTTCAAATCGAGATCCCGTCCAAGACTATCATGCGATCAACCAGGAACTCCGCGCTTATCAATATCAGCTGTCCCAACGCCCGCAAATCGTCGTTGCCAATAAGATCGACGAACCCGGTGCAGAACACAATCTCGAAAAACTTAGAAATGCGCTGCCTGCCGACACACCAGTCTTCGCCATCAGCGCTCTCCAACGCACCAACCTCAAGGACCTGATTCACTACACCTATGAAGTGTTGGCAAAAACGCCGATGTTCCCGTTGCAAGACGAGTTGAAGATAGAACATCATGTCACATACGAATATCACTCGGATAAACCAGAAATCATCATCGAACACATATCAACCCATGTGTTTGAGGTCAGCGGTGCCTACATCGATCAGATGTATTATCGCGCATCGCTCAATTCAGATGAAGCTTTGACCCGCTTTTTGCGTCAACTGCGACATGCGGGACTCGATAATCTGCTCAAGGAAAAAGGCGCACAGCACCAGGACTTGATCAAAATCCATGATTTAGAGTTTGATTTTGTCGATGAATGACCTCATAAAGGGCTTGTCTGCGTGTCGATGAATAATTATTTCAAAATTCAATGTGAGTGATTATTGATGTTTATATATGTTTTATTTGATTATGTTATGTTATATTATTGATATTTATGTGATGGTATTTTGCACATTCATATCTGAATTATTTGTCATAATGGCTCAAATTAGCGGAGGAGAACCATGTACAACTACATAAAAGGCGTGATATCCGAGATAAGAGCGGACTACATCACGATCGAAAATTATGATATTGGTTATAAGATTTATACGCCGAATCCGTTTGCGTACACGCTCGGAGCCTCCGTCACGCTCTATCTCTATCAAAAAGTAACCGATGATGAAATCGCGCTCTATGGTTTCCATTCGGTGGATGAACGGGATCTGTTTCTGAAATTGATTAGCGTGAATGGCATCGGACCAAAGAGCGCAAAAGCGATTCTGGCAGCCGGGAATGTGGCCGCCATCACATCGGCGATCGAATCCGGAAACGCGAAGTTCCTCCAAAAATTTCCCGGAATCGGTCCTAAGGCGAGCCAACAGATCATCTTGGATCTTCAGGGAAAAATCGAATTCGACCATACCAGCGCCTTTACAGCGTCCATTCAGGAAGTCGATGAAGCATTGCATGCCCTTGGGTATAGCCAAAAAGAGATTCAAAAGGTTTTATCGAAACTCGATCAAGAGAAACCTACGAATGAGTTGTTGAAGGATGCTTTAAGGTGGATGCTGAAATAAACAAGAACACGCTCGCGAATGCGGGCGTGTTTTGATTTTTATGTAAGATTTGGCAACAAACTAGATACTTAAAAGCTCAC
>JAQVTV010000030.1 GCA_028699855.1 Candidatus Izemoplasmatales bacterium
GTCGGCATTTACGAATCCGCAGTGCCAACAGGTGGTATGCTGGGGACAATCACGAATGTCGAAGCCTATACAACTCTGGAAAACTTCTATTTGAATGCAGACGTGACATCCTTCAATGAGGATTGGGTATTCAATGCGGGATTCTATCCCCATCTGTCCGGTTTCTCCGATACGGTGGACATCACGAACGCATCCGATGATGCATATCCTGATCAAAGCGTTCAAGTCTCTGTCAACAACACCCACAAAGTCGTATTCGCACTACTAGCACCCGTTGAAGGGATTTCAATCAATGCGACGGGCCTTGTGACGATCGCCGATACGGTGCCGCTTGGGACGGAATTCACCGTCACGGTCGCCAGTGTCTACGACGCGTCCCTTACGGATCAGATGACGTTTGTGGTCCGTGAGTTCACACTTGAAGTCATCGCGGATTTGGACTCATTCACATTCGAATGGATCATCGGCCATAGTCTTGCGGAAGACTATGAAGCAGCGCATGGCATCACGGTGATGCACAATGGTGTGCCGTATGCCGGTGAAGTCAACTTTGTCTCGCAAGATGCCACCATTGCCGTGGTTGAAGATGGAAAAGTCAAAGCGCTCGGCGATGGTACGACTACGATCGACGTGGTGGTCAACTCCGTGACATTGTATACGATTACCGTTCATTCGCTCATGTGGCATCCTGTGGAAACCATCGCGGATTTCATCGCGATCGGTCAGGATGGCATGAGTGTATCGAAAAGGTATATTCTGATGAACGACCTCGATTTCGAGGGTGAAGGGTTGCCCACCATCGCACACTACTCCGCAGGCTATACCTCCAAGACGAATGGATTCTCAGGCGTATTCGACGGGAATAATCATACCATCAGCAATTTCTACGCCTACTACGCAACCAACCCGGCTGTAGTCGCGAACAGTTCTCCATTTGGAACTGTGGCCGAAACAGGCGTCATTCGCAACACGAATTTCACCGGTGTCTTGATCAAAACAAGAATTGCCGGCGGCGTTGCGACCATCAACTATGGTTTGATCGAAAATTGTTTTGTCGAAGTTCATTTCACGTATCACACTACTTCCGATGTCAATAACCCCATGGGTGGCATCGCATCGAAGAACTATGGCACCATCCAGAACTGCATCACGGTTGTGACCGTTCAAGATGACATCAGTACGGTGAATATCGGCGGTGTGGTTGGAAGAACTTATGATGGTTCTGCGACCTTGAACTCGATGACGATTGGCCCAATCGGAATCTATGAGTCACAGACACCCACGGGTGGAATGCTCGGCACATTGACGAATGTCGTCGCCTATTCGACTCTCGACGCATTCTACCTCGATGCAGTACTCGATTCATTCGGAGAAGCATGGGAATTCCAAAATGGCTATTATCCGCATTTGTCCGCCATCACCGATGAAGTGACGATCATCAATGAGGAAACCGAAATCGCGATCGACGACTCTTTGGCGATTATGACGACGCACACGCACACGATCACGTTCGCGCTGCTTGAACCCGTAAGCGGTGTGACAATCTCCGCTGAAGGGCTGTTGGTTGTCGATGCCAGCGTGACCGCAGGAACAGAAATCACCGTTACGATCCAAAGCGCTTATGATCCACTGGCAGTGGATCAAATCACGCTGACAGTCGTGGAAGCACCAATCGAAGAATAACACAAAAATACCGAGGAATCGCTGTCGGTCCGGTTTCATCGGACCGACAGCCTTCCCGGGCTGTATCTCTAGGTGGAAGATGAATCATACACGCCTCCAGCAGGCATTAAAACGAGAAAAAATATTGTTATGCGCGCATCGCGGCACTTATGGTGGCGGTGTGATTGAAAACACCCTCCCTGCTTTCAACCTTGCAGTGTCTTTAGGTGCGGACATCGTGGAAATGGATGTCATTCGCTCGCGAGATGGCCGTTTTTATGTTTTTCATGATTCCGAGGAGCCAAGGCTCCTGGGGTTTGTGAACAACATTCAAACATTCACTTCAAAACAGATTGAAGAGATGCGATATCTCAACCGGTTCGGTTATCGCACCCACCAGAAGATTGACACGCTGGAATCGGTTTTACGCGCGTTTAAGGATCGGGTTTTGCTCAACCTGGATCGATGCTATCGCGGAGGCGAGGCCATGATTGAGGGTATTTTGTCTCTCATACATGATGTCGGGATGTCGGATCAAATCATCATCAAAGCACCTCCTACGGAGGCAGTGCTTCGATGTCTGGCAAAGGCCAAGCAACCGGTGATGTTCTTTCCCATCGTCACCCATGAGCGTCACATCCAGATGTCGGAGGACGCGCACATTCCCATCACGGGGATTGAAATCGTATTCCAGTCACTCGATCATCCCTTGGTTCAAAAAGAAGCCATAACCCGATATAAACACAAAGGCTACGTCCTTTGGGGGAATGCGTTGAGCATCGATCCCGATTACTTACTTTCGGCGGGAGCGGATGATGAAGCTGCTTTCACGATTGGGGCGGACAAGAGTTGGGGTATATTGGTGGATATTGGCTTTGATATCATTCAAACCGATTGGATTTATCCCTTCAAAAAATATCTGAATCAGCGAAGAGAAGAAGGAAGGATTTAAGATGAAAACAGGAATATGCACTTGGTCTCTCATGGGGTTTCCCATTGAATCACCGCGAGACCTGGTAGACTATGCCAAACAATATGGCTTTCAGACGATCGATTTGTCTTTGGGCGGATATCAACGCTTCTTCAATTGGATGAAGCAACCTTTGAAACGCGTGATTGAACACTTCACGGCATTTCGTGCCTATGCCGACCTGCAAGGCATTGACATCTCGCAAACACATGCACCTTATGCCGTGTTTCCCAAGTTTCTTGGGAAGGATTTCCTGAAATCGCAATATCGTTCGGTTTTGATTACACACCTAGTCGGGGCGCGTTATATGGTCGTCCACCCCATCGCTTTCCCGCTTTACGGTTTGAAACCGCTCGACCGGGAGGAGCTGGAATATAACCTCCGCTTCTTCAAGAAACTGATCCCTCACTTGCGTAAACATCACGTGCAAGCCGCTGTGGAGAATATTTTTGATCGAGACCAAGGAAACATCCGCAATATCCATGTCTCACAACCTGAGGGTATCGCTGAGTATTTGTCCCTGTTACCGGAGGAACACTATGTGTTCTGCCTCGACACCGGACACTTGAATATAGCCGGCAAAGCGCCGCATGATGCGATTCTTCTTCTCGGAAAACGCTTGAAAGTATTGCATGTGCATGATAATGATGGCATCGGTGACCAGCATGTTTTACCCGGACAGGGCAGGATCGATTGGGACGATTTCACCGCTAGTTTGGCCAAGGTGCATTTTGATGGAGCGATGAGTCTCGAAATTAAGCCAGAGTTGTCTTTCTTTCCCGAAGCCAAACAAGTCTGTGACCGATTAGTATCCGAAACCCTCAAATACCGGCAGGATTGATCTTTATGGCTCATTACAAAGTCAACCGCCAACCCTTCCATACATTTATCGATCAATGCACCTACAAGCGCATCTTTGTCTTTGGTGATCTGAATACCCTGAACAAAGCTGCCCCGCTTACCGAGAGGCTCGCTGCTAAAGGGGTTGAAGTGACGCTTTATCTCATGAATCAAAATGAGATTGTGCCGACGATGGAATGGGCGGAAGAACTGATCCACCGAGCCCTTCAAGCGGAGTATATCTTGGGTGTGGGTTCAGGAAGTATCAATGATCTCGGAAAACATATCGCGCATGAACTCGGATTACCCTATGGTATCTTCGCTACAGCCCCTTCGATGGATGGTTATCTATCGAAAGGAGCCGCCCTCATTTGCCAGGGTGTCAAAACCACATTCTTCGTGAAACCACCTGATGACATGCTCATGGATCTGGAAGTCCTAAGGCAGGCACCCAAGACGATGATTGCCGCCGGCGCGGGCGATCTGCTCGGAAAATACACCGCTTTGGCGGATTGGCGTCTGTCAGAGGCCATCAACGGTGAGGTTGTGGACGAAGAAGCTTACCAGATGATGCGCATCGCGATGCAACAGGCATTTGTCACGTATGATTTGATTGTGAAGCGAGACTCATACGGAATATCAACATTGATGGATGCCTTGAACACTGCAGGACTCGCGATGGCTAAATGCGGGCATTCACGTCCTGCAAGTGGGAGCGAACATCACCTTTCTCATTACTTGGAAATGGATTTCATCGCACACAATCAACCCATTCCCTTGCATGGACTCAAAGTGGGTTTGGGGACATTGGTCGCGCTTGATCTCTATCATCATCTCGATTGCGAATGGTTCGACGAAGGGATTCGCGATCAAATCACACACATCATTCGAGATTTACCCTCGGTAGCACACGTGGAAACCTTGCTTTCACGGGTAGGAGCGCCTGTCAGATTTCGTGAACTGGGCATTTCTAAACCCCTGCTCTCAACAGCCCTCACACAAGCACACACCATTCGCGATCGCTATACGATTCTTACCTATTACCATCAGAACCAAAGACTTGCCCCATTGCTTTCGCACTTGATTGAGCGATATTATTGATTCAAAATATGAATGAAAGACGCACCTATCATGCATTCAAGGAGTTGCACAGATGATTATACCCATTATCAAACATGTAGCGCATCATGAGGGCACGTTTGACCTCAAGAAAGCCATCGCCATTCACTACCCTGAAATACTGGCGGATCTGAGTCTTGTGGTGCCGGGTGTTCTAAAACTGATTATCGCGCCAGAAGGAAATGAACTGGATTTCCGTTTTGACGCGTCGATACCAGATGAAGGTTATGTGCTCGACATCGAGCGCCAAGCCATCCACATCACATACAAGGATTATCGCGGTGCATTATACGCATTGATGACACTGGCTCAACTCTGTGATCATGACTTTGTTCAGTGTCAGACGATTACAGATTATCCCGATCTGAAAATCCGCGGGTTCATGTGGGACATCAGTCGCGATAAAGTGCCGAC
Source organism: Candidatus Izemoplasmatales bacterium (assembly GCA_028699855.1). Lineage (GTDB taxonomy): Bacteria > Bacillota_I > Bacilli_A > Izemoplasmatales > Hujiaoplasmataceae > JAAYZB01. The sequence goes on from JAQVTV010000030.1 coordinate 5,006, forward strand.
GCTATCGACAATGAAGTCGATTGTTCAAACCATGATGCGTCTCAAGATGAACCATCTTGAGCTCTATGTCGAAGGCTTTTCACTTGAACTGCCTTCATTTCCACAACTGTCCTATGATACACCTTTCACGCCATGGGAATATCGGATTTTGGAACGATATGCGGCCATTCGCGGGATTGATCTGGTTCCGAACATCAATACATTCGGACACATGACGAAATGGCTTGAAATGGATGAATATTCCGACCTTGCAGAATGTCCCGATGGTTATCATAGAATCGGGAACCACTATCCGCCTTCCACCCTCAATCCGCTTGATGCCCGCAGTCTGGAACTGGTCACAAAAATGGTCCAGGATGTGCTCGGGTTCTCGCATTCTGACCTCTTCAATATCAATGGAGACGAACCTTTTGAGCTTGGACTCGGAAAGAGCAAAAGCGCGTGTGAGGCGCTGGGACCGGGGAAAGTTTACGTCGATTTCATCACTCAAGTGGCTGAAGTCGTCATGAAAGCCCGGCGCCAACCTTTGATTTGGGGCGACGTGCTCGCAAGGCATCCCGAGATTTTACCGGAATTTCCAAAAAATCTCACGGTCATTGACTGGGGTTATGATTACAAGCATGATTTCGATTTGCGCGCATCTCGCCTCCATCAACAAAATCTCACTTTCATGTTGGCTCCTGGCACATCTTCATGGTGCAGTTTCGCCTATCGTCATCGCGATATGATTGGATCGACGAATCAGGCTGTCCAAGCGCTCAAAACGCATGAGGGACAGGGGTTGTTAATGACCGATTGGGGCGATTATGGTCATCCGCAACCGCTCTGTTTTTCCTATCCCGGATTGGCATACGCCGCTTCTGAAACATGGACTATGAATGGACATTATGAGGAAGTAGAGGCGTGGTTGAAGCAGTGCGTCTTTATGAACCGCCCCCAACAGGCAGAATGGATACGCCGAATTGGGGAATATAGCATGATGGAAGACCGACACATCTCCAATGGAACCATGGCCTTTCGGTCATGGATGATGGCCGGATTTTATCATCAAGATTCCTTGAGGGAGCAGTTTTCAACTTGGAAAATCGCATTAGAGAAAGTCGCCTTGTCTTTGGCTTCATCCCGATCGATTCTCGAATCTCTCGAGCAGATTGCTCATGAAATGGGCAGTTGTACCTCGCTTGTGGATCGCGAGATTCGTCAAAGCATGAGGTTGATTGAACTCGGTGTGTTGCTCAACCAGATGATCAATCATCATATAGATCATCTCGATCGATGCCGTCGATTGATGGATGAGATCGATCACGACTATGCATCCGTCTGGTTGGAGCGCAACAAGCCAAGCGGACTCGATCGTAGCATGAGGCGCATCACCATCATCAAAGAGTTCTTGAGCCATTGGGATGAATTGATTGAATAAAACAAGAACCTCAATCCCGGATTGAGGTTCTTTTTGCATTGATATTGGTGTTTACATTGAGGCCGTCAGCGAAGCGATGTAGAGCGACTTGGCGATATACTTGAGTCCGAGTTTCACGGGATTCAGCGAAGTCGAACGTAAAATATTGAGATCATAGATGTGCTCCGCATCCGGATGATAAGCATATACGATATCGGCGCCTTCCTTGACTTTGCGATAGTAATCTTCAGGCATTTGGGCGATGGAGCCGACGATTGCGATATTGCGTATGCCGGTCAGATACGACATATTCCGTAAGGTTCTTCCCAAAATGACTCCCGAATTCATGACGGTTTCATACACGACTTCATCCGTGTGGATCGCTTCCATTAAACCTTGGGTGGATGGCTCGCGCAAATGGTCCTTCAATTGGGCAATCAGCGCTCGGGTCGTGCATTCCTGATGTAATGTTTTCCCCGTGTCGGTAAGCGTTAGGCCGACTTCACCGGGCAGGAGATAATCGCCGACGATCTGCTCTCCCTGATTATAGAGCACCGAAGAAATGCCGCCCCCGATTTGCATATAAAGCAAATTCGATAGCCCCTGTAGGTCGCCCTCTTTGAGATCGCCGATGGAAGCGATGCGGGTGTCGTTGTCGAGTGCGACGGGACAGTGGAGTTTCTCACGGATATAGTCTTTGAAGGGAAAATGTTTCAGGTGTTTGTCAAAAATGGATGAGAGAATGACTTCTTGTTTTTCATTAACTTGCCCAACCATCGCTACGGAGACAAACAACAGGGGCAACCCGGTCAGTTTGAGATCGGTTTGGATATCACTAATGATCGCATCAAGGTCTTCAAGATCGTAGTTCGTCAGTTTCAGTTTGCGGCGGGCGAGCTCGTTCATGGCAAAATCAAAGATGTAGTAACTGTGATCGTATCGTTCGAAATTAATACACACAAACACGCCATGATGCGGGTTGAGCGTGTAGCGAACATGGGGTCTGCCTACCGATTTTTCACACGTTTTTTCGCTCTTTGTGACGATATTTTCAGAAAGCAGTTGATCGATGATGGATTTGGTCGTCGGATGAGACACACCAATGATTTTTGCGAGTTCTACAACGGAATAATCATCTTTGTAAAGCGCGCCCAAAAGACGCTCAGTATGAATCATCTTAACACGTTTTGCGCCATTTCCTAGTTTTTCATAATCGGCAATCATCATTTTCCCCCCTAATACGCTTCATCTTTGAATCCAGAATACACGGTTAACCCATGATTGATCATTTTTGGAAAATATGTCTATTCATCGCAACGAAAACTGTCTTGATATTGACAAATAGTCGAGAATTTGATATTATTATGTAAAAGTCTAACATAATTATAATTATTCTTTCTGGTTTTGTCAATACCTCTTATTTAATCTTAGAAAAGACTTGGAAGAAATCGTTGCACTTCGATATGAATCGACGAAGGGAAAGGAACATGCATGAACCTCATTATCACTTCGGACAACCAAACCCTGAGCCAAAAAGCCTTTCAATTCATCAAAGAGACCATCACGAGAAAAGCGGACGCTGTGTTCGGTTTGCCTACGGGAGACACGCCTAAAAAACTATACCAGATGATGATCGACGACCATCAACAACAGGGGACTTCCTATCGCGAAGCGAGGATCATCAATCTCGATGAGTATGTCGGATTGGCCACCGATCATCCGCAGCGTTATTTTCACTTTATGCGGTCCCATCTGATCGATCATTTGGATATCCAATTGCCGAATTTCCATATTCCGAGAAGCGATTGCATTTCGCTTCATCAGAGTTGCCTCTTGTATGAGGCGCTGTTGGCGACCCATCCGCGAGACATTCAACTCCTCGGTTTGGGAATCAACGGTCATATCGGTTTCAACGAACCGGGAACCCCGTTTACGGCCCGAACACGCGTGGTTACACTCACAGAAGATACCCGCCGTGCTAATGCGCGATTCTTCTCATCCATCGACGAAGTGCCGAAACGTGCTATCACCATGGGCATTGAAAATATTCTTGAGGCCAAAAAGATCGTGATCATGGCCAGCGGAAAATCCAAGGCGCAAGCCGTTAGAAACATGCTCGAAGGGGAAATCACAGAAGCGTGTCCGGGGAGCGCATTGAGAATGCATCGCGATCTGTGGGTCATCATCGATACCTTAGCTTCTCAGAAGTTGAGTGACTCCACGCGCCATCAAGCGATGGTTTGGGGGGTCGGAGGCGATGGGCAATGATTGAAAATCGGATTGATGGCGCGTTCTTGCCTATCTATGAATATGTCAGTCAATTTCAGGCGCGCGTACGATTGTCTTTATCTAAAGTTCCCTTCACATTGGTGATTGAACGCCATCATGGGTATAATTTCCGTTTTGACGCGGTTGTCTATTCAGATGATGTCGCTACAGACGCCTTGAACCAAGTGTATGCGGAAAAAATCGTCAAAACATTGATGTATATGGTCGGCGGATATCGCATTCACGTCGTAGCGCCTCTTGGTCTCTTTACGTGGCTTAAGTCGACCTTCTCCGCACATGGTGCCAGACGTTTTGATGTGA